>JAAZBG010000077.1 GCA_012513915.1 Fibrobacter sp. | reverse complement strand
TGTTTTTCCGATATTTCGTGACACTGGTTCTATTATATTTTGCAAATCTGATGATTCGATAGAGCAGTTACCCTGCGCAAGTGCACAGGAACTTAAAACAATCACCGGTGATGCATAGTGTTCCGCCATAGTAAAAGCATCAATTGCTGTATGATAACAATTTTTTACTGATGTCGGCGCAATGACAATCCGGTGATCTTCACCGTGCCCTCCAAATGCTGCCGCAAGAAGATCCTCCTGACTGTGATGAGTCGGAATACCGCTTGATGGACCCGCGCGCTGAACATTGACAATTACGGATGGCACCTCGACAGTTGACAAATAACTAATAAACTCCTGCATCAAAGAAAAGCCGGGGCCGCTTGTTGCAGTCATTGCCTTTACACCCGCAAATGATGCACCGGTAATTGTACCGATTGCCGCAATCTCATCCTCTGCCTGATATACGGTTCCATGTACTTTTGGAAGTTCCTGAGCTAAATAATCACCGATCGTTGTCGCCGGTGATATGGGATACGAGGCAAAAAAGCGGCATCCTGCTTCAAGCGCACCTTCAGCAAAAGCCGTATTACCATCAAGTGAAACAAGCCGTTTTTGTTCGTTACTAAAATGATACCGTAAATCATCCGTAAACACACTCTTTGCAAATAAAAAACCTTTTAAAATATCACTTTGAATACTCTGGGCACTTTGAGGATTCTCAGAATAGTTTTTTTGTAACACCGGAATAAATGATGGCGGCTTGATATGTAAAAGATACGAAATCATTCCTGTAAAGAAACAGGGTGCAGAAAAATATTTTTGTGTTGCCTTGTCAATTAATATCAGAGAAACATCATCGTTTACTTCTGATACACTGTCAAAAACGAACACTATTTTTCTGTTATTGTTTTTGTGATGTAAGCAAGCTGTATCCCCGGAAAAGTATGCTTCAATGCTACAATCTCCAACAGGACTGACAACAGGTGCGTTACTGAATGAGAGCTGGGCACGCACTGTTCCTGAACGAATTGATGATGGTATACTTTTGTAAAGATAGCTGAAAATACCCAAATCAGATGCTGTTTCGTGTAAACACTTAGCAGCCGAAATAATTCTATCTCCGGCTGTACCGCTCATTAGAATTCTCACCATTTCAATATTCATAGTTGCAAAAATGTATTATGCCACAACTCTTTTAAATCTTTTAATACTATCTATCTCTATAATATGCTGTGAACCCAACAACTGAAGGTGTTCACTAATTTTCTGAGCTTACTATACTGACTACAATCTAATTAACATACATTTATTGCCTCCGGAGGTATCTGGAATGAGACTTTTTAAGAAGCTATCACTATCGTTTGCAGTGCTGGCACTACCGTTTTCTTTTTCAAATCAAGTGCTTGCGCAGTCAACATCAGCATATAACTATGCCGAAGTACTTCAGAAATCGATGTGGTTTTACGAAGTTCAGCGCAGCGGACCGCTTGATCCTGCAACAAACAGGGTGGAGTGGCGTGGATCATCGGGCGAAGAAGATGGCTCCGATGTCGGCAAAGATCTCACCGGTGGATGGCTTGATGCCGGCGATAATATGAAATTCAACTTCCCGATGGCTTCAGCAGCTACGCTTCTTGCATGGGGTGGTCTTGAATATGGTGATGCCTACCGTAAAATCGGGCAATGGGGGTATTTGCTTGAAAATCTGAAATGGGTAACTGATTACTTTATCAAATGTCATACTGCGACAGATGAATTTTATGGTCAGGTTGGTGTTGGAATGACCGATCATGTGTGGTGGGGAGCACCGGAAGTATTTTCCAAGGAGCGTCCTGCATTTAAAATCAGTGCGTCAAAACCGGGTTCTGATCTTGCTTCAGAAGCCGCTGCAACACTTGCTGCTTCGTCGATGCTGTTCAGGGCAACAGATGCAGCATATGCAGATCTCTGCCTCAAACATGCAAAAGAGTTATATGCTTTCGCAGATAAAAACAGAGGGCTTTACCATGAAGCAATTCCGGATGCCACCGACTTTTATAAATCATGGAGCGGGTATGAGGATGAGCTTATCTGGGGAGCACTATGGCTCTATATCGCTACCGGGGATGAAACATACTTAACAAAAGCGGAAGGCTGCTACGATAAACTGTCAAAAGAACCGCAAAGCGAAACTCCAAAGTATAAAGAGGCTCTTTCCTGGGATGATAAAACTTATGGTTGTTACGTGCTTCTGGCCAAAATAACCAACAAACCACGCTACCATGAAGACGCTCAGCGCTGGCTTGACTGGTGGAGCCACGGATATAAGGTTCGTCAATCGGGTGGATCAACCTGGAGCGAAAATGAAGGTATCGCCTATACGCCAAAAGGTCTTGCATGGATTCGTGAATGGGGTCCGATCCGTTATGCATCCAACACTGGATTTGCAGCAATGGTATATTCTGATTGTAGTGATGTACCGGCTGAGAAAAAGGATCTTTATTACAAATGGGCAAAAAGTCAGGTTGATTTCGCACTTGGTGATAATGAAAAGGAGCGAAGTTACGTTTGCGGTTTTGGAAAAAATCCGCCAACAAAGCCGCATCACCGCAGTATGCATGGTCCGTGGCTTGACGACAACGGAAGAACACCGGTAAATTCACGTCATGTTTTATTCGGAGCACTTGTCGGTGGTCCCGGTAAGGATGGCTCGTATGCTGATGATCGTGGTGAATATGTCAAAAATGAGGTCGCCACCGATTACAATGCAGGTTTCAGTTCATTACTTGCGCGTCTTGTAAAGGATACCGATGGTAAACCACTTGCAGATTTCCCGACTCCACAAGTTCGCGATACTGAATTCGTGGTTGATGCAAAAATCAATCAGGCTGGAGATCGTTATACTGAAATTGCGGCAATACTTCGTAACAGAACAACCTGGCCGGCCCGTTATTCACCTAACCTTAAACTCCGGTATTATGTCAACCTTTCAGAGGTAATAGAAGGTGGATTAAGCGTTTCCGATGTTACTGCTGAATTCAAAAGCTGTGGATTGTGTGATAATCCTGCAACAGTAACACCGCTTATTCAAAGTGAAACCGATCCGGATGTCTACTATACTGAAGTATCGCTTAACGATGAGAAAATGTATCCGGGAGGTCAATCTGTTCATCGTCGTGAAATACAGTTCAGAATCGGACTCAATGATAAGGCTCCTCAAAAACTCTGGGATCCAACCAATGATTTTTCCTATAGCGGACTTACAAATATGATTGATTCTGCAAATGGAAAACAGATGCCACTTTACGAAAACGGAGTTCTGGTATGGGGTGAGGAACCGGATGGAGAAAAATTCAAGCCGGCAACCTGGGATATGCCAGCCTTTACAGAACCAAAATATGCTCCATCAACATGGGACGAATCACTCTTTGCGGGTAAAGGTGCTACTAATGTTAAGCAATCATTCAACATTGCCGGTAACAAAAAGTTTTACACCCTTGCTCAGCATGGAAATATTCTGAGAGTTTCTCCGCTTGAGAACGTTCGTGTATCGCTTTTCTCACTTGATGGAAGCAGGATTGAATCCTTTAATGTAATCAAAAATACACACCGTGTAATCAATCTTGCAAAACGAGGCTCATCAGCAGTAATACTTGAGATAGCATCCGGAAAAAAATCTGATTTTCAAGTGGTTTATCTCGCAAAATAAAATAACGTTTTATTGATGCCTTACGAATTAAAATGTCAACCTTTATCGGGTTGACATTTTTACTATACATCACAGGGTTCATCTTTTGCATTGAGACAAATCGTTGCAGCCTGCCCGTTATGCTGTCTGAGAAAACAGTACTGTTCTGATGCTGTCAACATCATGGTTATCTGCAAAATTATAAAGATTAAATCCTTTGTATATGACGTGTTCACCAAACTGACGATTTAATGAGTAAGCAATTTCAAAGTAGTTTTTATCATTATGACTCGACCAGAGTCCTTTGTAACACTCGTAATTGGTAACACTATTCAGACTTTCGTTATTTACCCAGGCACGGTAATCACCATGAATCACCTCCCCCATGAGCCAGAAATCACTTTTAACCGATGTACATTGTGCATGCATAGCGGTGAAAAACTGCTTTTCCATAACATCAGCCGCATCAAAACGTAACCCGTCGATATCAAATTCACTGATCCGGAATCTGATCACTTGAAGAATCATTGATAACTGAGTGTATAATCCCTATCAATGTAATAGATTATATACCTGTACATAAGCATATTTTTTTGGTAACAACTTCGTAACTTTTTTTTAAAAATATTTCGTTTGAAGTATTGACATTCATATTTCAATGAAGTATCTTACTTGTACCTACATAATAATCCTCATTGCAAGGTCCTCTTGCAGACAATTTGGGTGAAGCGGAAGGCGTCAGGTAGTAATACCTGGCGCTTATTTTTTATAGGGACATGTGGCAGGTAATTAAAAGAAACATACCCTTTATATTTTGATCCATTTTACTCTGTGGCCTCAGTATCACTACTTGAACTCGCAATTTCTTACTGTTCTGCCAGTTACTAATAACTTGGTCACTGGTCACTTCCTGACAAGTTCACTCGACACAACACCATCCCGCGCTATTCTCAGTATTACAGTTTTCTGGCTCATGCGGTCTAATACTTTGTTATCAAGTGAAACCGACATATTATCACTCTGCACAATTCCATTATAGAGTGATCCGGCAAACGCGCCTGACAGGGAAAAGCAATCGATTGACAGATGTGCATTCTGGATACCGCTGAACTGTATCTGATTTCGGGAAATAACATACGGAACAGTTTTCTTTGGTAACTGGATACGTTCGACTTCTGTCTCGCCTACAACGCAGAACTCTCCAACAAAAACCGGAAAATAATAATCTGGTAAACAGGAACTTCCCGGAGGACAATAGAGTTGCCCGGACCGGTAAACTTTATACCATCCGGCTTTGATTGATCTTAACACAAATGTAGTGCTTGACATATTTGTAAAACATACAGCCTCCGAACACAAATGTTCATCAAAGGTAAAATTCAGCACCACCGACGTATCGGTTACATCAACCCTGTGATCCCTGTAGACTGTACCACAGCAGTGGTCAGACATGATCAGTTCAAAATGTAGTGAATCCTTTATTGATGGACCTGCCGGGGTAACAATAAGTTGACTTGCAGAATAATCAATTGATTTCATTTCTACAAGTAATGATGTATCCTTGAATGTTTGAATATCAAATGATCTGCTGATTAAATTTTTACACTCAAAAGTCACTTTATAGGGAGCTGCGCTAACAGCAGCCAGTTTAAAGCATCCTTTACTATCGGTAATTGTTGAATCATCCGGATAGGGAGTAATTTGAAGCATTGGATGAGCGATATCCATCCTCCATAGCTGTACCTTAACACCTTTAATGTTAAATGGTACCCGCGCAGTCATCCCTATATCTTCACGCACTGATCCGCTAATAAAAACTTTCGTATCAGTAGTCTGAGCTATTGATGGAACAGTGGTAGTAATTGTAAATCCGGCTATAAAGGCCATCAGCTTTTTTTTCATAAAAATCTCCTGTGTGTAAAGAACGTGACAGGTGTCAAGCAGGGAATTCTCGAAACCCAAAAGGTTCTCAATTACCAGCCACTCGTTACGTATCACTGGTCACCATTTCTTATCCCAAACGACAACTTTATCGGGAATAACCATTATTTCTGCAGAATCGACAAGTTCTGTAATCATAGCCGTATTGACTATCATATCATTAACCACCTCAATTATCTGAGATCCGGAAGGTATCGCATCTAACGTAAACGCTCCATTGTTATCTGCTCTGGTAAAGAATGCTGCCCCTCTCATTCTGACAAGTGCACTCGCAAATGATTCGCCGCTTCTATCATACGCGATACCTTTAAGCGTACCCGGTTTCTCAATTTTTTCAAGACTTGTATCAAATACCGAGGTCTTGAAAACAGGTATGTTTCGTATAAATCCCATTTTGCCATCGGTATCAACTACAAGTAGATTATAATAAGCGTCTGCAACAATATTGAATGAAAACTTTCCCGTTTCATCAGCATAGACTGTATCTGAAAACATAGGTTTATCACTTTTGACAACATAATCCCACACATACATCGAAATACGCGCATTTGATGATGTTGTACCGCTTACAACACCATTGACTGATGCCACCGTAATACCGCCACTGCCTGTTTGTGAACTATTTCCAGTAATATTTCCACTTTGACATAGTGCAAGTGCACTCATGACTACCGGTGCTATCGCCTGGAATAATTTATGTAATACCATTGTGTTCACCTGTCTGTTCTGTGGTTACTGTCTGTAATCGTGATATATCGCCTTGTTTTGACATCGGAAAAAGCTGTAAATTAACTTGATAAACACGGTCAGAACCAGTATCTGCATTTGCAACTTCTGCAATTTTGTTACTTGCATCAATCAGTATATGGCGTATCTGGTCAATTGCTTTTTCACTGATCCCGACGGTTGCAGTTCCGATATAGCGTTCTTTCGGAGCTATCCGGTCCATCGATTCCTGCGCAAGCCGCATCGTTTCCTGCTGAAAATTCTCTATCGCCAGTGATGTCACCGATTCACCGCTTGCAATTGCCGGTGATGTCACTGTCAGCAATCCTATTCTGTCAACTGAAACCATGCCGACCCGTAACAGCAGCTTTATCGATTTTCGAACCTGTGATGCAGTAATCGGCGGGATCACCATTGATGCAATCGCTTCATGATCATCATCGCAATCGGTAAATGCGTACATTCCTATAATTGAACGTACTGCCGTGTGATACCACTCGGTATAATAATCATATTGAGATGCTTCCACGGTGCGTATGTCACTTACTTTTTGCAACGCATGGAGTTCTGCATACAGTAATGTACGCTCCTGAACCGTGCGGGCAAGATTGAACTGCACAAGCAGCTCAAAGTACCGCGCTTCCAGTGGACTATGTTTAAGCACCTTTGAGAGCCGGTTTGCACTCTCTTTGGAAAGACCCTTTTTACCTTTAAGTACCGATGTCAGCCAGGAGGTCGAGTTGATCTCCATTTTCATTGCAAACCACCGGTTCGACCCGGGAAGTCCCTGGCTCTTCCGATCGTTAATCCAATCGGTCAGGTAGCTTCTGAAATCGGTATACTGCAGGAGCGATTTCATTGTCTGTTCCTTAAAAAAGTTACATGTAACACGTAACAAGTGGGGAAAGCCGTAATTCGTGATTTGTAATTCGTGATTCGTAGTTGCTACTTGTTATCATCACAAGAACATCCTTACTGCGTATCTCACTATATGCTATATCAATCAATGTCACTTGACGCACCCAGCCTCTGCTAGTCACTGGTAACTCGTCACCAGTCACATTTTCAAGTGAGCACCTGAGTAAAAATTACGTTCAAATTTAAATATTTACAATGTTTTCAATGATTAATTGCAATAATTTCGCTCTCTGTAGTGAGCACTTTGGAATGGTGTATATGTCAATAGTCTTAATTTCAATGGTAGGTTGTTGCGGGAACTCTGATTTTTATTGATTTGGGGTTAATCGGATTGTTTTTGATATCTGTTGAGTGCAATTAGATAGTTACAATTTTTGTTTCCAGGATAGTGATTTTGGAAGTCTCAGGAATTCATCTCACTTTGCAGCAAAATTAAACCATGTTTTATGGCGTCGTTTTCATTCAAAACTAAAACTGATAGGGGTGATAATGACCACGTTTTTATTGTTGAGTTAAGTACTTTTTTCAGTGCCTCTTGTATCGGTGGTAACCAAGTTTCATTATGGTTTTTAATAATCAGCACAAAACGGATATCAGAAACTTTCAGATCTAGAGTGTTGAATGGTTTTGGTAACTCCTCTGAAGTATGTCGTCTAAGTATAGCTGCCCAGCTAAGTGAGAATGCATTGACCATTTTTTCTCGTATTTCAGAGATAAATGTATCAAAATTTGGTTTCGTTTCGGGCCTTGGTGAACTGGATTTTGCTTCAACAATCCAGATGACAGTTTTACCCTTTTGATGTTTAAGCAGTAAAAACTCTGCAATCTGAATCCCTTGCTTTACTTTTGAGTACAATGAACTTTTCTCTATGTAAAAACACATTCCATCAGGATAGGGACCGAATGTCATACCGGATTCATTAATTGGTTCCGTTGTCATTTGGTACCCAACTCTACTTCATCACGATATAATCGGATTGATTCATCAATTATGGTATTATCCGGCATTCCGTTGACAAGATCCGATTGTTCCCAGATACCTTGGTCTTCGATTATAATCGGAATTGACATCTGCTTTTCCTGTGCGATCAGAAACAGTTTTTTAATTACAAAATAGGAATGGCTTGCCATGAAAAACTGAATTCCACTCTCAGCAAGTATGGTGATAATCTCTAAAAAGTCGGATACCGCCTTGGGGTGAAGTGCCGCTTCCGGCTCATCAATAAGTACAATTGAATCAGTATCCAGATATCTGTTACTGAGAAGCGTATCAAGAATCGCAATTTTTTTAATCCCTTCAGCAGTTACGCCGATTGGAAATTTCTGATTACCTTTTTTAAACTGCCAACGACCAGACAGTTCATCATACTCTATTTTGCCACCTAAGATATCTTCCAGTTTCTTTCTGGACTCCGAGAAACCTGTATAATTTTTTCCGCGTTGTGGTGATGTTCGTAACGCACGTGCAAGGTCAAGATAGGTATCATCAAAACCAAACAGTTTATCCTGTTCGCGGGATTTAAGGATTATCTGATGTAACGACAAAACTTCTTTTGCAGGCAGAAAAATCGAATTACTTGTTCGTGGGCTAACATGATTTTCAAGCGATAGTATCTGTTTTGATGTTTCTTTTCCGAAGTTGTAAAAAAATGACTGGTTACCAAAGGCAACATTACAATGTAAAGGTTTTTCTGCACCTTTTGATACAAGGTCACCAATTTTGTCAACTTGAAATGTCCAGTATAGTTTATCTGCAAGTATTTCGTTTGCTGAGCGCTGATCATCTCCCCGTTTATATTCTTCCAACGTTTTGATCGAACAATACAGCGCTTTAAGCAAGAACGTTTTACCGGTACTGTTGGCTCCAATAATAAGATTTATTTTGCCCGGATTACTCCAAGATAAATTCTGAAGAGGACCGTAATTTCTGATTTCAGCATTATTAAGCATAGCCTATCACCTCAAAGTACTTTTTATACTATTCCGTATTACATTCATACAAACAATCATAATATAAATAAGGTCTATAGACTATCAGATAAAAGTTTATGGTAATGGGAAACGTGAATAAGACATGATGTGTAATGAATAATATCCATTACAGACTGCGGCTGCGGTAAATTTTTTGTTATCTGCTGTACGTTGTAATAAAACTGAATTTTTATCAATTAAGTTTTCTTTTCCTGATATAACAAGTCTCTATTAGTGGTCCAAGTATTAATTACTACACAAATCCAATTATTGAAAACCATGATGGAATGATACTCACCATTGATTCAAGTGTGACTATTATTGCAAAAGCATTTCGATTCTACTCTGAGATTAGTGATTCCTCAAATGTTCGTTGGGAAGATGCTGGAGTTGCAACTGTAACGTATACAGAAATCTTGCAGGTACCTCAAGTTCAAATAATGCCAGTTTGTCGAGATTCTATCGGTGTTTTTATGTTTTCACCTGATCGGAACGCAACCATTTACTATACAACAAACGGATCTGATCCGGATTCCTTTTCAAATAAATATACTGATGTATTCAGACTTGCCTCTGATGCAATTGTAAAGGCAGTTGTTATTAAAGCAGGTAGTATAAATAGTAATATTGTAACTGCTCAGGAATCTATAGTAAATGTAAATTTACACAGTGAAAATAAAACTGGAACGTATTTAAGAAATGATGATGTAACTAGTGTCTTATTAAATGGTAAAGTGACATGTGGAAAATCTCAATTAAGCAATAATTCTGTATTGCTTATTAAGAGTAGAGAATTACAATTAAAAACTTTCCGGAAATACTGACGCCCAAATTATTTTCTTCAAATCGCTTTTGTAAGTGCATTATAATGCACCATTCTATCTCTAGCATTCTAAAAAGAATAGAATATGTTAAAAAGTGTATTTAAATGCACTTTTTACTCGTATTAGCACTAAAACTATCATATATTTACAGTAATGTGCTACCATCAATCTAATTCTCCCCTGAACGCATCAGTATGAAAATGTATCTTATTCCTCAAAATCTTCTTCTTCTATATTCTTCAGAAAAATAGGTTTACCTCATTTTATTCTCTTCTTCTTTATT
>JAAZBG010000076.1 GCA_012513915.1 Fibrobacter sp. | reverse complement strand
TGGTCGCACCTGATACTACATCAATCTGTAGCGATTGTGCTTCTATAATCCTGTCTTTGATTGCAGCGGCTTTCTCTCCATACTCAGACCTGGAATTACTTAACAGAATGATATCTGTCATTCTGCCACTGTTCATCATTACCTCAACAGAGTAACAAAAACGCTTCAGGCAAAAACTTCCTTTATAGGTACCATCAGAAATAGTGGAAAGATCAATTTGATTCACCGGGAGATTTTTAAGTCGCGCGATTTGATTTCTCTTTTGAAGATTTGAAAATATACCCATGGATAGAATCGCAGCCAGCATAATAAGTGTAGTTACAATCGTTTTACGGGACATTTTTATACCTCATTATTAACCGATGTATTCTTTTTAATTGCACTTTACATATATATATTGTATTAGTTAATAAAATACAGCAAGTGTTTATTAAATTAAACGGCATGAAAGTTGAACTATTATATTTAAAATACATTAGCTGTTAAGACACTTACAATGCCGGGATAAACGAACCGGTTTAATAATCTCTGGATCAGAATGAAAACAAAAACACATTTCTTAATGAAATCAGTCGTATTCTTACCAATGCTCTTTATGGTTGTCTGCACTGTTCCAAAAAAAAATGCTTCACCGGATATACGTCCGGCAACTTCAGCCAGTGATGTAATCGTGCCGGATTCTGTTCGTGAATCTCATGCAGTCAAACCCGATACACTGCCAAAAACAATTCAGATCACTGAGTGGGTCAATAAAGAGTTTATCGTTCTGCCGAAACAGCAGATGTTTAAAGTCCATGGCTATGAGATCTATCTCTCAAAAGAACTGGATAAGGCGACATCACCGCTCGATACCGCGCTTGAACTAAAAAATCGCAGAATTAAATCAAATTTACTATCAAACCATCTGATAACATGTATTTCAGTCGAAAATACAGGTACCGAGTGGCTGGTCGAATGTTACGATTCCCTCCTGAATCGTTCTCTTTATATGGTTAGCCACAAAGGGGCTCATAAGGATTTGCTGTATAAGGATGACCTTGAACAGGCATCATCCCGATGGACCGGGAAAACAGTTTTTTCGAAGAGAGGCATGATATCAGCTTTAGATAACAACGGATCCTTTACGAGTATCAAAGTCGATATTCGTGATTCGCTGATTGTTCAAAGTGTTACGGCTGGTGTAACACCATTACCGGTTAAACCGTTATGGATCAATGTTACGTCAAAAAAAGGCCCGGGCTTTATACCAGTTCGCATCAGCTGGACTAATTGTATTAATGATGCAATCTCCGATAGCCTGCCCTGGGGCGATGATATCTTTGAAACCGATCCGGATCGTTATGGCTGGAATGATACACTATGGGAACTTATTAATAATCACAGGGTTGTTAAAGATATGACCAAGGAACAGGTGTTAGTGAGCTGGGGATTTCCAATCTCAAAAATGTTTTCTGAGGGTGTGATGGATGAGTGCTGGGTGTATCAGGCGCAAAAAGTGTGTTTTGTCAATGGCCTGGTAGCAACGATAGTAAACGAATAAAAACATATCCATACGCTTTTAAAACGGACATAACATTTACTATTTTTAACTACGCTGATTTCATTTAAATATACTGGTGGTACTGATGATAAAGACGGGTGTTTATATTGTTATAACAATTATTGTTACGGCTCTTTTGACAATGCTTATCGTTAAGAGTCTCCCTGTGACAGATTCGACTGTCAGGTCAGTAGTTACTATTACTGATGCAGAGTTGGCGGTAAAAGAACGCATCGCTCAATTGAATGCCGAAATGACTGCACAGATAAATGCTTTTTGTAACGCAGTAGTCGCTGACAGGTATTTTTCATTGAAATTATACGGGGAAAATGATCGCAGTGCACAGGAGGTTGTTGCATTTGCCGGGAAGTATATGTCTGCAATGGGTTTTTCAGCTTTAAAAATTGCAGATTCGGATCATCTCATTATATCGTCGGGGCATTTTCCGGCAAGTTCCGGCAATGAAATAAAAAAGCAGATCAGCGAATATAAGAACGCTCCGGCAGTAGGAAATGAAACCATTGTTGACCATACAGTGTTAATGTATCAGATAAAAAAGGAATTCAGAATATCAGACTACAAACTATATGCATTGGGTGGTATCGAGATCAATGAATCGTTTTTCAAAAAATTGACACCGTGGAGCAAGGTTTCAGTCTTTATGAAACGTGGAAATACCTACGAAGGAATAGATGTTAAAACGATTTCTGAATTAAAAGATGGTAAAATTATCATTAATGATAAAGAATATTTCGCGACAACAGTTCCATTGGCTTCCACCGACAATGGCACGGAAACATCACTGATTGTTACACTTGAGAAGTAAGGGGCACTTGCTAAAACTCCGGATCATTGCATCCTGTAATGTACAAATGTCAGGAAAGAAACCGTAGTATGCTTAAAAAAAACGGATTAGACCTAAAAAAACTGCTGCCACTGACCGACGCGATTTTAAAAACAAAGTACCTGCCTGTAAAAAAGTTTAGTCCAAAAGTTAAACTTTTTATCGAACGGGATCGTTTTATTATCAAAACAGCTGAAAATCATGATGAACTTGTCAATGTACTTCGTTTAAGATATGAGGTTTTTTACAGAGAGTTGCTTGAAAAACGCAGAATCTACGGATTTGATATCGACCGGTTTGATTTTAAGTGCGATCATCTTATTATTATCGATAAAAAGAGTGGCCAGTTTATAGGGACGTACCGGCTTGTTTCCTCTCTTTTTGCCAAAAAATTTTATTCTGAAACGGAATTTGACATCTCAAACATTCTGGCACTTCCGGGTGTAAAACTGGAACTTGGAAGGGCATGTGTTCATAAGGATTATAGAACTGGAAGCTCAATTGCATTGTTATGGCGTGGCATTACCGAATATATGAAGTTGACAGATACGCAGTACCTTTTCGGGTGTTCAAGTGTCAAAGTGACCGATCTTCACGAAATCGCGTCGATGTATCAGGTGCTTGCCAGAGATTTCATGGCACCATCAAATCTTTTTGTGTACCCTAAAAGACGGTTTACTATTAAAAATTTCAAAGAGTTGAATGCGCGGGTCAGTGATGATGATATGCTTTCGGTTGTGGAGAAAATTCCGCCACTCATAAAATCATATCTCAATATGGGAGCGCATATCTGTGGTGAACCTGCACTTGACAAAAAATTCAGATGTGCAGATTTCCTTACGCTGTTTAATACGGATACATCCGCTGAGAAAATTCATAAAAAGTATAAATTGTAACGGTTCCGGTTTTTCTATAAAGACCTCTTGTAACACTATGGCAATTATCAGGATACCTCTTTTTTTAGTCACTCTTGTTTTGTACATTGTTATCTCGCTTGCTGCCGGTGTTTTATTTCGTAAAGAAACGACAAAACTCAAATGCTATGGCCGCATTACATCAATAACAGCATTTTTTGTCCTGAAGATACTTGGAATCAAGGTCACCGTGGTGAATCGACCCCGTGATAAGAAGGTGTTTGATACTGTTTTCGTAATCTCCAACCACCTTTCTTATCTTGACATATTGGTATACGCCTCGGTTTTCCGGTCACTGTTTATTACATCCGTTGAAGTTCAGAAAATGTTCTTTCTTGGTTTGGTATCACGGCTGGGTGGAAGTTTTTTTGTTGAACGGCGTTCAAAAACAAGGCTGGTTCAGGAGATTGACCGGATTGCTGATGTTATCAAAAAAGGTTTTACGGTAACTCTTTTTCCTGAAGGTACATCATCAAATGGTGATACGGTACTTCCCTTTAAAGGAGCATTGTTCTGTGCTGCCGAAAAGGCAAATGTGCCAATCCTGCCTGTATGTATTAAGTATCAGACAATAAATCGGCAACCTGTAACGCGATCAAATCGTGATCTGGTGTATTATTATGGTGATATCGAATTTTTCCCCCACCTTATGAAACTTTTTTTCGTAAAACAGGTTGAGGTTACAATTGAGTTTCTTGAAAAAATTAATAGTGACGTACTTGGGCGTAAAGAACTGGTGGATACCGTTTATAGTGCGATTTTGAACTGTTACAAAAAACGGTAATCTGTGTATTACTATATATTTTTAACTAAAGTTTTCCCGAAATTTTACTATATTAATAATAAGAGTTAATTTGCAGGAGTATAAGGTGCATGGAAATTGAATTTATCAGAAACAGCCTTTACGACAATCGTGGCGGATTTAATAAAAATAACGCCAGAAATCGTAATGCCAAACAACAGGCAGTGGTAACGCAACCTGTTGCTGTTCCGTATAATGCACTTATGTTTGAATCTCTGAGTGCAAAAGACAAACTGGCGCAGGAATCACAGGATAGAATGAATCTGGCTCAGTTTATTAACGCTATTCCCGATGATGAAGTTAACAGAAGAATGAGTGAACTCAAACGTTCGTACAAAGATATTGAGTCTGCGCTAATTGATAAACTCATAATGGAAGAGCTCTGATCGCAACCTGTCTATGCAAAAGCACTAATCCGGTGCCTCCCTGTTTTCGAGTAATGCTGGAGAATACAAATGGGACTGACTGATGAGATCCGGAATACAATAGCCAACAATGTAAGAATTCGTTATGAGACATCAGCCGATGAAGCATCACATCAATTATCTCCCTGTATAATATGTAGTAACGATACCAAAACTGAAAGCCGTCTTTTTCTCTATGTAAAAGGAGAGGGACGCCTTTGCTCAGGCTGCGCCAATAAATACGCTCCGGAAAAATTTCGTGCCCTTCAGGAGTATAAGAGTCGTGATCTCGATGAATTACTGGAAAACAAAAACAAGTCAAACGTATCATCTTTGACTGCTGTGGAATGGAAAGATGTTCGTAAACAGCTTGATACACTCAGTGCAATTGCTGATGATCTTTCCAAAGGCGTTGCCCGGGGAATTGTTGAGGCTCCGGTGGGTCATATTGGTTTACTCTACCTTGCCAAAGACATAATTAAACCCGATCAAAAAGAGGGTGAAGACGAGAAGGACTACGAACTTCGGGTAAAAACGTTCCGTATTCAAAAGATTCAGGAAAAAATAAAGGCTGAAACTATCGGAAGGCTTGCAATACTTGAACGCTACTTTGAAAAACTGGGACTATCCTGACTAATGGAATCTTTTGATATTTACAATCAGGATGGATCTCCTGCCGGCTATACTGCAAGTCGTGATGATGCTCACAGGCTTGGTTTATGGCATTGTACGGTACATGTATGGATTCGCAATGGTAATGGTGAGCTGCTGCTTCAAAAACGTGCACTGAACAAAGATGTCTATCCCGGG
Source organism: Fibrobacter sp. (assembly GCA_012513915.1). Classification (GTDB taxonomy): domain Bacteria; phylum Fibrobacterota; class Chitinivibrionia; order Chitinivibrionales; family Chitinispirillaceae; genus JAAZBG01. The sequence continues at coordinate 9,483 of JAAZBG010000076.1, read as the reverse complement.
TATTGGGATATCTCATGTGCGGGGCATATTGATGCCGGGGAGAGCCCGGAGACTGCAGCACTAAGGGAACTATCGGAAGAACTCGGCGTGCAAAAAAACGAACGGGAGCTGGTATACCTGTTTACTGTACAGCAGCAGTATGATTCTGCCAATCCATATATCTGTGACAGGGAACATACCAGTGTGTTTCTGATTAAGTCCGATTTACCACTTGATGTCTACAGGGGTGGTAACGATGAAGTAACCGATGTGATATTTGTAGAACCGGAAGTTTTAACAAATGGATCGCTGCCAATGCTTGCGGATCATGCTGATGAATATGCGAGACTTCAGCGGTATCTTGGAAATGTACGATAAATGCGTGTCTGGCAGGAGAGGCACTTTTACGATTGGCGTGTCTTCCAGGATACACAGCTTGCGTTACCGTCCAAAATAATAATTTACAAAGAATGATAAGGATGTCCCTCCCCAAAATCGTGGTGATCTTTTTTCTCCTGAATTATCAATAGGTTCTCCGCCGGATGATTGTTTTATTTTTTTTAATTCAATTGGAATAAGCTGTGTCGCTTTAAATTGGAATGCATAATGACCAATAGTTGCATTCGTGGTAATTTCGGGAGTTAAAACAATAAGTCGTTTGTTAACAGGTTCAACGCAAACGGTGTCACTATATATTGGAATCAGTACGACAATCTCCTTTTTCATGTGTGTCAGATTCATGGCAGTCTTGATATATGAACAGGAGAGTGATGGAACAAACGAGAACATCCTGTATCGCATCGTTCGGTGTAAATGAATGCCGAGTTCAGTGTAGTCACCATTTACATCAGTGTATTTATAATCAAGAGGTCTGAATATGGACCATGCGGATAATGCTGAAAGCCGCAGGAGGCCGGCCGGTGATGAAAATGTTGTGAAATCACCAGACAGTTCTGCACAACTTTTGCGGGATAATGCCAGTCCACCCAGTACTGAAACAGATTTGAACCTTATTGAATCAGCCTTGAAGAAGGTAAGTTTGTTTATGGTAAAATTGTAACTCGTAATGTGTCCCCTGATCATCGAACCATTAACACTCCAGTATAATGAATCTGAAAAAGGTACCGATACACACATTGATCTGGAAACTCTGTAACGCCGAAATTCAATATCCTGAGGCATGCTGTTTGATGTCTCAAGAAGATCTGCTGTATGCCACGATGAACCCTGGAAATTCAATGATAAGCAAAGGTCGTCATCCCGGTAGTCAAGTGTGAGATCACAGGTTCTGTTGATTAACGAAACGGGAAACGTTCTGAAACTGCGGCTTGAACGGGTTACCATACGTGAAACTGAGCTGTACACCGGCCCGGAAAACAACGATAATCCAAGATTCATTTTGTCTATGTTTTGTTTCGCAGATAAAGAGTAGATCCACGGACCATCAGAGAGATATCTGCCGAATGCGTCAGTAATCTCATAACGGTGTTCTATATCAAGGTCTTTACTGAAATGTCTTCCGAGCAGCAATCCGACATCCGTATTATTAATAGTAAATAGAGCAGATACGTACGGGGTGTGCTGTTTTTGCGTATTGTCAAATGAATAGCGTTCAGTGTCGTCTCTGTAAGCCGCTTTAAAATCGGTGAATGAATAGGATAGGAGATATTTACTTCGATTGTTACACCAGAGAATGCTTGATTGTCCGCTATGTACCAGTACGTTTGAATTGTAGTTGTCAGAGGCGTTTGTTTTAATTTCATTGAGTAACGGAGCATATGTGTATTGCAATGCACAGGTGTTAACGGTATCTGTGGCAGCGGGTGGCTTTGGGTTTGTGAACAGGTTATCTGTCAGCAGAGAAAGCGATATTTGCGCGGCGGTTAATTGATGACAGAGCGCAATGAATAGTAAACCGGTAATTAAAACCGGTTTACTATTGGTGATTATTTTTTTGTTGGAAAATTGCTTATGCGTCAATAAAAACACTGAAAAAATCAATCCAGTTCTGTCGTGATGTCATCGATGGGAAAATACCTCTCATGGTGTAGTCTTCGAAATAGGGAAACACTTTCACGAGGTTTGCTTTTGTGAACTCTTCACTATAAAGCACGCTGTGAAGGTCTATCGGTTTGTTGTTGTCGTCGAGGTACTGAATCAGCATAACAGTGGTAGTGCTGTCTACATAGATCTCGGCTTTTAAAGGATTATTGAGATAGTATGTTATTGTGCCATATGATGATGTATCAATTGTATTGATCGATGATGCCGGAATTGAAACGTTGACAGATGTGTAGTTGCCAGGGTAAAAAGAGAATTCTTTTTCTATATATCCATAATTAGAATAGGATTGGGTATCAAAAGTATAACCGTAACGTACAATTCTGTCATTACCGGTAGGAATTCTATATTTTGGCCAGTAATCCCGTAACGATGATGCCGGATTGGTAAAGAATTTCGAAAGATCAACTGTAATATTTATACTTTTGCCCTCAATAGTTTCATTAAAGGTGTAGGGTTGAGTAAGGATCTGGCTGATAAAATCCATTAACGATTCAGGTGATTCAAATTGTGCTGCAAAACTCGAAGAAAAACCTTCTTCAATAAGTTCCTGGCTGAATTCGCTCATTTCCTCTGTAAAATTATTGATATCAGTAGCCTTGAACAGATCGTCATCCTGATCATCACTTTCATTTTGTATTGAAGCGAGTCCACTCTTAATAAGTCCAGGAATCGTTTTTAGATCTTCATAAGCAGCAGTGTGATAATTTTTCCGAATACTTAAAAAATTGTTTCTTGAATAGTTATAAGAAAAGACATCATACAGATAACTGTAATCATCAGATATATCGTAATCATATGTTCTGTAAAGAGTATCATTTTTTAAAGAAAACGACAGTGAATATGGTGACTCAATCCAGTTGTTCTCTTCTGAGACAACAGAATCAATCCAGCGCATATCCTTTGAGCCATCCGGTGCATATATATCAACATCATAAATCAGCAGCATGGTAAAGCCTGCGCGTGCAGTTCTCACCGCTCCTTCAAGCATCATGATATCACCAACGTCAAGTTCAGTATCTTCGCCGTCAATGGTGACTTTGAGATTCATTGCGCTAAGGTTTCTAAGACGTTGTGTTGCAGCAATTACCTCATTGAATTTCGGCAGAAGGTCGGATTCTATCGCATCCTGGACATAGCTGAGTGTAAGAAAACGCGGAAATGATGGTTTTGCGGTTTGTGCCAGGAGTACTTTTGGTGTTTCTGCAACAAGTGCCTGACCTGCTAACAGAATACCTTTATTTTTATATGTTTTTGAGAGCAGGCCGGAACCAAATGAACTGCGTTTTGCAAGATTTTTGGAACTTTTCTTTGATAGGTATGGATCTTCATAATAATATGCATCAATATCATTGAGATACCGGTCGAGGGAGTCGATTATTTTCTGTAATCCGGTGCTGCTGTTAATTGACATTAGAGAGGAAACTATAAATCCGGCATTCGCTTTCGGATGGTTTGGCGATTTGGTAACCGCTGCGCCAAATCCTTTCTTAAGTGATGTAAAATCAATTGTGTAGTAGTCTTTTGCAGATTCAATTTTATCAAGTTCTTTTACCCTGTTGACCAATACATTAAACATTGAATCGATGCCATCTTCTGTGGTGTTTGCTGACGGATTAATATCTGTCGGAAGATCTGTGGGTTTGTCCCCATCGGTAATATCTGATGGCGGGATGATCGGATTATTATCCTCAGGATCATCTGATGGTGAACAACCAAACAAAATTAGTGGTGTAACTAAGAGTATAAAACAACGCTTCAGGAACTTTAACATATAATCCTCCAGAAAAAAAGTAGTGAAACAACCAGCAAAACTATTAATAACTTTGTGAAAATGCTTTTGAATATCAATAGATTATGTTAATATATAATCGTGTCAACAAACATTTCAATGTAATTGTCAATGCTTTATAGTAACATAATGGCAATCGAAACGCTCAAAAAAAATCTGAATTTCCTTAGTAAAATCAAATAGCATTTGAAACATGGCCCGATAGAAAACGCGCTTTCTGCAATACGTGTCCCTCATTTGATATTTCAATGCAGTTACTCTTCTTTTTCTAACAAAAACTGCTTTTTTAATGGGAATTTGAATTTATATATTTAATTATTACTTGCTGTAAACAATGACATTACAATTTGTTACGCGAACATAAAACATTAGATGTTCGTTAAATAGTGGGAATGCGTTCCATCTGACCTTTCTGACCTCACCCCCCAGCCCCCTCTCCCATAGGAGAGGGGGAGCCGGATTTAATGACTAGTTCTGTACCTGTTTTTCACTACGTAAACATCGGAATGGTAAATGAATTTACGTGTTTATCGGATTGAAAAAAACAGGTACAAATTAAGCATTTCTCCGACTCCCCTCTCCTATGGGAGAGGGGTTGGGGGTGAGGTCAGTGGGGGGGCGGGGGGAGAGGTCAACTCTTCTTCAAATACCGGAAATACAACGACATATCAACAGCAACAAGAACCATATTCATTCCATAGAGCCAGATTACCCAATCAAACGAATAGAAAATTTTATGCAATACCCCACTTGCATACCCGGCAATTACAATACCCATAAACAGCGGACTTTTACCTGAAACTTTTTTGGTTTTTAAGGCTTTAGCGATTGATATTGGCCAACTTACACCAAAGCATAGCAACATTACGATTTCAAAGATACTCAACGTGAAACTCCGTTATATTTTATTTAAATCAATGGTTTAAATTACAATTTCATTTGCATAGTTTTACAGAGAGACTTTGAAAACAATTAGACCCGTTTAGTGTCATTAATCACCCACCTCCCTTACGGTCGGGGCTCTGAATAAACCGAGGCAGACTGTAAAGGAGTGCGAGTTTTCAACAATTCTATTTTGTTATTCATGTCCCCCCGGGGACCCTTTTAGAATATCTAATGAGGTGGGATTTAGGAAACGTTATGTACATCTGTGGAGGAGTTTTTTTAATCCACCCTTACACGTCCCTCAAACACCACCTCTGCCGGCCCGGTCATCATAACCGGATCAGTCACTTCTCCGCCCCATGAAATAGCGAGGTTTCCACCTGGAAGATGAACTGTCACCGATTTTTCATGTAATGTATTGATTATTCCAGATACTACGCTTGCGCATGCCCCTGTGCCGCAGGCTTGTGTCTCGCCACAGCCCCGCTCCCAGACTCTCATCTGTAACTCTTTATTTGATAGAACTTTAATAAATTCTACATTTGTTTTCTTAGGGAAATAGCTGTTCTTTTCGATCTTTGGTCCGTAGCCAAGGACCAGTTCATCGGTAAGGTCATCGGCATAAATAACCGCATGTGGATTTCCCATCGATACGCAGGTAATCGCAAACTCTTTATTATCAATAACTAATGGTTTCATTGTAATATGCCCGGTATCTGCTACAGGGATTTTATCTGCATCAAGTACCGGCACACCCATATTCACTGTAACTCTATTATTTCCAACAACTTCAGTTGTTATTTTACCTGCAAGCGTTTCGATGGTAAGTTTTGGTGATGAGTTGAGGTCCAGCAGATTCACATAAATAGCAAAACACCGGATACCGTTTCCACACATTTCCGCCTCGCTGCCATCACTGTTGAATATCTTCATCTTAAAATCACATAAAGACGATTCAAGAACAAAGACTATGCCATCAGCACCAATTCCTTTTCTTCTGTCACAAAGAGTAACAAATTGATTTTGAATGCGTGATATATCTTTTTCCTTTACGTCGTGAGTGACGATAAAGTCATTACCGAGACCCTGCATTTTTATGAAATTCATTGTGCTTACCGCTCCCTGAAAACGAAATCTCACCAAAATAGTCAACATGTAATTATATTAGTAACTTTTCTTGCGCGAAAGTAATAAGTTATTGATTTTTTGCGCCATTCAACAACTTATCAACACTACCACCAACAAGTTATCCACAATTCCGTGAAACAATTTACCAGCTTTGAACCGAGTTTTCAAGAATTCTTTTGACAAGATCTTTCTCAGCCCGTTTCCTTCCAGTTTCTTCAGATTCTGTCTTGAAATTAAAGATACCTTCGCCGGTAACGCTCCCCTTGTACATCTCATTGTTTTTCTTGTTATCTATAAACTCGACATCCGCAGTAATCACGACTTTATACTGATCGACATCAACCTGACGAACATCGGTGGTACTATAGGTGAATGGTCTGCTTTCATACGAGGTTATCTCACCGCTCAATGAGGCATCACCGTTTCGCTGAACGATAGTGAGCAGATTGGAGCTTACCACCTGTGATCCAAGCTCCTGCGTAACTTCATCGGCAACATTTGGCTGCAATGATTTGTTGGAAAACAGCGGGATATCCACTGTTTTAAGGTATGATGGCAACGAGGATCCATTAAAACTATACATACAGCCATAACATATTGTTAATAAAGAAATTAACAGCACGTATCCGATTCTCATGCATCCTCCAGTGGAACATAGGTAACCGTCTCTTTAAATCCGCTATCAGGTTCAGTATCAAAGAATTGTCTGATTTCAGAAACCATTGTGGAGATATCACCGAAATTTTTAAAATCGCAATCAATTGATCTGATGAATTGTTTTCCGTAACCCTTTGATAAAATACGGTGATCAAGCACCACCAGCGCACCGCGGTCCGTTGATGAACGAATTAATCTTCCGACACCCTGGCGAAACTTGATTACCGCTTCAGGAATCGAATAGGAGAAGAATGATTCACCATTCAGGGCTTCCATCCGTTTCGATAATGCCTGTGTTAAAGGATGTGACGGAACAGGGAACGGCAATCGTGGGATAATTACAATTTCACACGCATCTCCTGGTACATCAATACCTTCCCAGAAGCTATCAGTGCCCAACAGAATCATTTTTGAATTTTGTTTAAATTGATCCAGTATTGCATTGCGGGTACCACTGAACCCTTGCGCAAGAAGTTTGTTTCGATCAATTACCGGATCATTTTTCAACAGGTCATTTACAGCGTTAAGCATTGAATTCGAAGTAAATAGAACAAGAATATTCTTCTCAAACTCACAATGCAGTCTCTTGATCGAGTCTGCAACATACCGTGGAAACTCCGTACTATCAGGATCCGGTGCTGTTTTAATTCCACCGTATATAGCCTGATTTGAATTAAACGGACTTTTAAAAATTCCGGTACAAGTTCTTGATTCATGAGGCGTTATACCGGCACCACGTTTAAAGTAATCAATATTTTGTGAGACAGACAGCGTTGCAGAGGTAAAAACGACAGCTCCGCTGCATCTCTCCCAAATCTCTGATAGCAGCCCGCCAATATCAAGCGGTACTCCACAAAGTTTTGTCCAGCCTTTATCATGATTCCCTTCGGCCCAGAATACATGATCCTCGGTTTTTGCCGCCATAAGATAGTGAATATCAGCCTTTAACTGAGATGCCCGTTCTGAACAGGTCTGAATCTCCGCAGTGATATCCTCAAAATCCTCAGCCCTGGGATGTGCGGAAACATCCTGCTTAATAACTCTTAGAAAATCAATTAGTTCGGTAACAATAGCCTGATAGGAGTGCAGTTCATTAGCATACTCGAACGCACTCTCTGTATAGGTAATCTGATAGTCAGAATGAGCATCCGGATTAGTCTTCTTTGCCCATTGTGTTATTGCCCCAAGTGCTTCCTGGGTACGTTTTCTCATGTTTTTCAATAGATTACGCAGGCTTTTTGCACTTTCATCGAAACTCTTTTCATTTTCTACTGATGCAATCTTCTGGTAAAGATTATTGATTGTCTCGATAAACAGTGATGTTCTATGTGTATCAAATTCAACGCGTAAGAATCGATGTCCACTTGATTCCAGATGATGTGCTTCATCGAAAACAATTGAGCCAATTTTTCCAAGAAACGAGTTTTCTGAACATATTTCGGAGAAGAACAGTGCGTGATTGATAATGACAATATGTGCCCCGAGCGCGTTCTGACGCGCATTCTGCAAAAAACAGGATTGGAAATGAGGACACCGCCTGCCACTACACTCGTGACTTTCTGCGGATATCAGATTCCAGACTTTTCCGAACCATTTCTGATTGAACTGATTCTGATCTTCAATATCACCGGTTTTTGTCGATTCAACCCATGGAATAAGCGAAAGTACTGCAAACCGCTCCCTTGGCGACAGATTGCCTGCCTCACCATAAAGCAGCTTTTTCCAACGACTTAAGCATATATAATTAGCCCTGCCTTTAAGAACACTGTATTTAAGATTCAAACCGGTGGCTTTAACAACCATAGGAATGTCTTTTTGAATAAGCTGATCCTGAAGGTTCCTGGTTCTGGTTGATACAATTACCCTGCAACTATTTGCAAATGCCCATGTTGCAGCAGGCAGCAAATATGCAAGTGACTTGCCGGTACCGGTGCCAGCCTCTGCAACAAGAATCGATTGGGTATTTAGTGCGTCAGTAACCTGTAACGCCATATCTCGCTGAGCATAACGAACACAAAATGTATCGATTGCCGTACTTAATTTGCCGTTTTCTGAAAACTGCTCATCGATGGATTTCCTGTTTATTTCAACAAAAGATTCGGGCAACACAAGTTTTGTATATACAGGAAAGTGACGATCAGTGCTAAGAGTAACTGCATATCGAACATTACCTAACGATTTAATAAATAACGATTTAAGCATTGACCCCGGAGCACAGGCTGCAATTGTCTGACGAACATTAAGCGGGAGATCTGCAATTTTTGAAATCAACTTCACAGCCACCTCACCGGATGCCTTTGCATCATGAAGTGCCCTGTGAGCATTATCAAGGTTAACACCAAGATGTTCACTGACATACTTAAGTGAATATCTTTCAATAGGTTGCAATAATATTCTTGAAAGCAGTGCAGTATCAATAAGATTTGAGAATATTGTTTCTTTCCCGATACGTTTAAGCTCTTCATTAAGAAAAGTTTGATCAAACTCAATCTGATGTCCGCACAAGGGCCGCGTTCCAATAAACTCTACAAATGATTGCGCAATAGAACCAAAATCCGGAGCCGAAACGAGATCATCGTTTTTAATACCTGTCAGATCTGTAATGTAATCAGGGACTTGTACACCTGGATTAATTAACGTTGAGAACTCTTCTGATGGCTTTCCGTTAATAAACTTTATGGCACCGATTTCGATAATCCTGTCTGATTTGAAATCAAGCCCCGTAGTTTCAACATCAAAAGCGACAAAATCCGGAACTGGAACCTGGATCTTCTGCTTTGGCACAGCTTCCGGTTTCGGCGGTTGAACTTTTTTAGGTAACTGATTATTTTTAGAAGCTTTACGAGCTTCGTTAACAAGGTCTTTTTTAGTATTCTCAGGTAAAAGATCAAATAATCTTGGCATTAAAAATCCATGGTAAAGGATAAAAATTGTAAAATGGAAATATACGTTATTTCATGTATTGATATGCCAGAAAAGCA
>JAAZBG010000075.1 GCA_012513915.1 Fibrobacter sp. | reverse complement strand
CTATTAATACAAATCAATTTTTGGAAAAAGTACTCCGTGAAACTCCTCATTGCAGAGGTATTTTCATTCCTAACAGTGCTACCCATATTGCGGCGGAGTATTTCAGGAGTCAGCCGAACCGTGATATTTACATTGTCGGATACGATCTTGTAAAGGAAAATGTCGAGCTTTTAAATGAAGGTTATATTGATTTTTTAATTAGCCAGAAAGCTGATGAACAGGGATTCATTGGAATCTATACACTCTATAAATCAGTTGTGCTTAAAGAGCAGATTAAAAGCAATCGTATCATGATGCCGATTGATATTATCACCAGGGAAAATCTTCAGTACTATTTATCGAGTAACGGCTGATTGAAAAATGATAAATCGGTTGTGTATTTTCAAATCCTTCAAAATTTATTTGCAAATTGAAAATACTTACCTTATATTTCAAAAGTGTGTTAACGTTAACGCACTTTGCGATAAACTTCAGAAACGATACAACCGAATGGTATCCGGTTACACGATCGGGTATTATTTACAGAGGATTTATGAAAAATCTTGTTATTGGAGTTGACTTTGGTTCTGATTCAGTAAGAGCCATTATTGTTAATACAGACAACGGAGAAGAGATCACATCATCGGTTAATTATTACAACCGGTGGAGTAAAGGGATGTACTGCAATCCATCAGAAAATATTTTCAGACAACATCCTCAGGATTATATCGATGGATTAGAACAGACAATAATTGAAGCGCTTAAAAAAGCACCGACTGGTACGGCATCACGAATCGCGGCAATCTCTGTTGACACAACAGGTTCCACACCGGTTGCTGTTGACAAAAATGGAACTCCTCTTGCACTGCTTCCTGAATTTTCTGAAAACCCTAATGCAATGTTTATTTTATGGAAAGATCACTCATCGCTAAAAGAAGCGGGTGAAATAAATTATGTGGCAAAAAACTGGGGTGGGATTGATTATACCCAATATATTGGTGGAATTTACTCACCGGAATGGTTTTGGGCCAAGATGCTTCATGTGATCAGATGTGATGAAAAGGTCAGAAATCATGTATTCTCATGGGTAGAACACTGTGACTGGATCCCTGCGCTGCTTACAGGAAACACCGATCCGGTTACTATGAAAAGAAGTCGTTGTGCAGCCGGTCATAAAGCAATGTGGCATACTGAATACAACGGATTGCCATCAGAGGCGTTTCTGACGAAAATTGATCCTTTACTTAAAGGTGTCAGAGAACGTTTATTTACAAACACCTATACATGCACAGAGCAATTCGGCAATCTTTCTCCGGAATGGGCACAACGCCTCGGGTTGTCCACCGATGTTGTTGTCGGGGTCGGTGGTTTTGATGCACATATGGGAGCTGTTGGCGGCGGTATTGAACCATTCTCTTTATGTAAAATTATTGGAACCTCCACATGTGATATTCTCGTTGCTCCTATTGAAGAATATGGAAATAAATTAATACAGGGTATCTGTGGACAGGTTGACGGATCAGTTATACCCGGAATGCTTGGTATGGAAGCGGGTCAGTCGGCATTTGGTGATATTTATGCGTGGTTTAAAACGATGCTTCTATGGCCACTGGAAAACTTTAAAAGAACATCCTCAGATTCATCAAGTAATGCATTACTTGATGATATTTCCGCCAAGCTGATCAGAAATCTGTCACATGAGGCATCAAAGCTTCCCGTTTGCGAAAACGATGTCATTGCGGTTGACTGGATGAATGGAAGAAGAACTCCTGATGCAAACCATACGCTTAAAGGAGCTATTACCGGATTGCGTATTGCAGACAATGCACCATCCGTGTTCAAAGGTCTTGTTGAGGCAACTGCATTCGGAGCCAAGCGAATCGTGAACCGATTTGAAAGTGAAGGTGTTCCGATTAAAAGTATTATTGCGCTTGGTGGTGTAGCAAAAAAAGATACCTATGTTATGCAGACTCTTGCAAATGTTCTGAATATGCCGATAAAAGTTGCTGCGTCAGAGCAGACCTGCGCGCTTGGTGCGGCGATGTTTGCTGCGACAGCCTGCGGTATTTTCAACTCCATACACGATGCACAGCAGAAGATGGGTTGCGGCTTTGAAAAAGAGTACTATCCTGATGCTGATAAAGCACAGATATATCGTATTCTTTACAAAAAGTATTGTTCAATTGGGAACTTCATTGAACATCAATTTAATTAATACACAACGGAATACAGAATTATAATGAGTATTTACAAAGAGATAAAAGAACAGGCGTGGCTTGCCAATCTGGAACTGCCTAAACGAGGTCTTGTCATTTATACGTTTGGTAATGTTAGTGCTTTTGATAAAAATCGGGGTGTATTTGCGATTAAGCCAAGCGGTATCGATTATGATAAACTATCTGTTGATGATATGATCGTTGTTGATCTTGACAACAACACTGTTGAAGGGGCACTCAGATATTCATCTGACACGAAAACTCATTCTGTTTTATACAAAAATTTCCCTGACATAACCGGCATCGTTCATACCCATTCAACCTACAGTGTCGCCTGGGCTCAGGCATGCCGTTCAATTCCTGTCTATGGTACGACACATGCAGATCATCTTGCTGACGACATCCCATGTACACCCGTTATCGATAAAATTTCAGTGCAGGGAAATTACGAAGAGGAAACCGGTAAATTAATCGTAAAGGCATTCGAAAACCTCTCATACAAAAAGATCCAGATGGTACTTGTTGCACGCCACGGACCATTTACATGGGGAGAAACGCCGGAGAAAGCTGTTTACAACAGTGTTGTTCTTGAAGAACTGGCAAAGATGGCACAATTGACAGAAAACATACACAACAATGTTACACGTCTTGAGGATTGGATCATTACGAAACATTACGAACGAAAGCATGGAAAAAATGCATATTACGGTCAAAATGGCAGTATTGAAAAAGGAGAGAAATGATGAATAATGTTGTATCTGTAAAACTTGGTCTGATAGCGGTCAGCAGAGATTGTTTTCCGATTGAATTATCGGAGAAACGCCGTACCCGCGTTGCAGCGGAATGTAAAAACAGCGGCATACAAATCACAGAAATAAAAACAATCATTGAAAATGAATATGATGTTGCAAAAGCGCTTAAGGAAATCAGCGATAATGGTATCAATGCACTTGTTGTGTACCTTGGAAACTTTGGTCCTGAAGGTCCGGAGACATTGCTTGTTAAAAATTTTAACGGTATTTCGATGCTTGTCGGGGCAGCGGAAGAAAGTGGCAATGACCTTATCGATGGACGCGGTGATGCCTACTGCGGTATGCTGAACGCATCATATAGTCTTGGTCTTCGCAAATTAAAGGCATATATTCCCGAATATCCAATCGGTACTGCTGCTGAAGTGGCATCCATGATTAGTGATTTTATACCAGTAGCACGTGTAATAGCAAGTCTTAAAAAGTTGAAAATATTCTCATTTGGTCCACGTCCACAGGATTTCCTTGCCTGCAATGCGCCAATTAAGCCACTGTTTGATATTGGTGTTGAAGTCATGGAGAATAGTGAGCTTGACCTACTGGATATTTATAAAAAAGCAAAAGACAGCCCGGAGATTAAACGAGTTATTGACGAGATGACATCAGAGCTTGGAAAAGGCAACCGTTTTCCGGATCTTATTCCAAAGCTTGCGCAATATGAAGTTGCTCTTACATCATTTATGCAAAACAATCTCGGTCTTTCCGAATATGGTGTTTTTGCAAATAAATGTTGGCCTGCATTTGAAAGTTTCTTTGAATTTGTTCCCTGTTATGTTAATTCACGCCTTGCCTCAAGGGGAATTCCGGTTGCCTGTGAAGTTGATATCTATGGAGCACTTAGTGAGTACATAGTAACAGCTGCCACACAACTTCCTGCAACGCTTCTTGATATTAACAATTCTGTTCCGCGGGACATGTATGATGCGAACAGTTCTGTTCTTGGATCTTATAAACAGACCGATCTGTTCATGGGATTTCATTGTGGCAATACACCATCATGCTGTTTAACCAGTTCAACAATGAATTATCAGCTTATTATGCATCGCCTGCAGGAAAATGGTAAAGAACCCAATATCACCCGCGGAACACTTGAGGGTACGCTGCGTCCGGGTCAGATCACTCTTTTCAGACTTCAATCAACTGCAGATACACAGCTCAGATCGTACGTTGCTGATGGTGAGATTCTTAATATCGATCCAAAATCATTTGGATGCATCTCTGTTTTTGCAATTAACGAAATGGGCCGGTTTTATCGTCATGTATTAATCGAGAAGCGCTTCCCGCATCATGCAGCAATTGCTTTTGATCATTGCGGAAAAACACTTTTCGAAGTATTAAAGTATCTTGGCATAACTGATATTAACTTTAATCAGCCAAAGAATATGTATTATTCTACAGAAAACGTTTTCTACCATCGTCAATAGGAGGAGGGCACACATTTAAAAATCGACATATGTTTCTTTTAATGGAATCTTTGTTCTTAATGTAAAGTAAATATTCTCTGCACTAAGATCAGGTGATTCACGGTTGGAGAATTTAATACTCACAAACAAAATGAAACGGAGTGATTTTATGATCAAGTTTTCTAAGATTCTTTCTGTATGTGGTTTATCATTGTCAGTGCTTGCATTATCAGTAATGGCAGCTCCCAAAGGTGGGAAACCGATTGTTTTGGGGTTTTCTCAGGTAGGAGCTGAAAGCGAATGGCGTACAGCAAATACGGAGTCAATCAAATCGGCTGCAAAAGAGGCCGGTATCACTCTTAAGTTTTCTGATGCAATGAATAAACAGGAAAATCAGATCAAGGCAATCAGATCCTTTATTGCCCAGAAAGTTGACGTTATCGCATTTTCTCCGACAACAACAACCGGATGGGAACCAGTGCTTCAGGAAGCAAAAAAGGCAAAAATTCCTGTGATTCTCACTGACAGAGGCGTTGACGTAAAAGATGAGTCACTTTATGTTTCTCTTATGGGTTCCGATTTCAAGATTGAAGGTGTAAGAGCCGGTGAGTGGCTTGTTGATTATATGAACAAAAAAGGCATTACAAAACCCACTATCAACATTGTTGAGCTTCAGGGTACAACCGGATCAGATCCTGCTATTCAGAGAAAAGCCGGTTTTGAAGAAGTGCTTGCAAAGAATCCAAATTTTAAAATTATCAGATCACAGACTGGTGACTTTACAAGAGCAAAAGGCAAAGAAGTTATGGAAGCATTCCTCAAAACAGAAGGAAAGAACATTGACGTTCTCTTTGCGCACAATGACGACATGGCTATTGGTGCAATTCAGGCAATTGAAGAAGCTGGTATGAAACCTGCAACAGACATTGTTATTGTATCAATTGACGCCGTAAAAGGTGCATTTGAAGCTATGATGAGCGGCAAACTTAATTGCACAGTTGAATGCAGTCCACTTCTCGGACCACAACTTATGCAGGCTGCTAAAGACCTCATGGCAGGAAAAGAAATTCCAAGAAGAGTTATCACAGATGAGGGAGTCTTCCCTGCTGAGGTAGCTGCCAAAGAATTTCCAAACAGAAAATATTGATCTTTTTCTTAAGTGGTTATTGTTATTCTCTGTATGTATTGTTATGCATACAGAGAATTAATAACTGATTACAATTTTATCTGATGCCGGTTGTATGCTTACCTGTCATCTTGACTGTCAATACTGCACGGGTATTCATTCCTGATGAATATTCTTCATTTTGTTCCTGTACCAGCGTACAGAAAAGAGGAGTATTAATTGAGTAACAATGATTTGATATTATCAGTGGATGGCGTTTCAAAACAATTTCCTGGTGTCAAGGCACTTTCCAATGTCAGTTTCAGAATGTTTAAAGGTGAAGTACATGCCTTGATGGGACAGAATGGTGCCGGAAAATCGACATTGATTAAAGTGCTCACGGGCGTATATCCTGCTGATAGCGGAAAAATATTCCTGTGTGGAAAACCAATTGCTCCTGTATCGACACATGATGCACAGCTTTTAGGTATAAGTACAGTATATCAGGAGGTAAATCTATGCCTTAATCTTAGTGTGGCCGAGAATATTTTTATCGGACGCGAACCAAGAAAATTCGGAATAATAGACCGGAAAGCCATGAAAACAGGGGCCGCATCGCTTCTGAAAAACAGACTCAATCTTGACATTGATGTATCAGAGTCGTTATCGTCGTATTCCATTGCTATTCAGCAGATGGTTTCAATTGCGCGGGGAATCAATATCGACGCGAAAGTACTTATTCTTGACGAGCCGACATCAAGCCTTGACGAAAAAGAGGTTAATCAACTTTTCGACATCATGCGAAAACTTAAAAATGATGGTATTTCGATTCTCTTTGTTACCCATTTTCTGGAACAGGTCTATTCAATTTCGGATAGAATTACTGTTTTAAAAAACGGAGAACTTGTAGGAGAGTATCCAACAGAAGATCTGCCGCCGATGAAACTGATCAGTGCAATGATCGGCAAAGAGTACAAGGCTGCTGATTACGCGAAATCAAAAGCCGCAACAGCTGAACAATCAGCAGACAGACAGACGATCCTCAATGTCAGGAATCTTGAACGTAAGGGTTCAATCAACGAAATGAACTTCTCACTCAAAAAAGGTGAGATCCTCGGCCTTGCAGGACTACTTGGATCAGGACGAACAGAAACAGTCCGGCTGCTTTTTGGTATTGACAAAGCAGATAAAGGACATTTTGAAATTAATGGAAAACCGGTTACTATTAACTCCCCTATCGCAGCAATTGAGCATGGATTCGGCTTCTGTCCGGAAGACAGGAAAACTGAAGGTTTGATCGGTGATCTTACCGTGCGGGAAAATATCATTCTGGCACTTCAGGGCAGAACAGGTACATTTAAAACAATACCCCGGAGTAAACAGGTTGAAATCGCCAATAAATACATAAAAGCCCTTGGTATCAAGGTTACCGACTGCGAACAGATAGTCTCGAAACTCAGTGGTGGCAATCAGCAGAAAGTAATACTTGCCCGATGGCTCGCGACATCACCGGCAGTCATGATCCTTGACGAACCGACACGTGGTATTGATATCGGTGCAAAGAGTGAGATTATTGATCTGATACTTGATCTTTGTCAGGAAGGAATGTCGTTCATCTTTATCTCATCCGAACTTGAAGAAGTTGTCAAGTGCTGCAGCAGGGTCGTTGTCCTGTGCGACAGAAAGAAAATCGGTGAGCTTGAGGGTGATACTATCAGTGAAGCAAAAATTTTACATCTTATTGCTGAAGGGAACAATTGACAATGGCTGTTAAAGCAAAAGGTGAATTTTATAAAACCAGCATATTCTGGGCATTACTGGCACTTGGACTGCTGCTTCTTTTTAACCTTGCTGCCACCCCCGGTTTTTTTAAAATAGAGATCAAGGATGGACATCTTTATGGAAGCCTGATCGACATTCTCAACCGTTCATCATCGCTGATAATAATTGCTATCGGTATGAGCCTTGTTATTGCGACAAAAGGTATTGACATTTCGGTAGGTTCAACGGTTGCAATCACCGGAGCAATGGCCGCCCTTCTAATTGGTGGGAATCTTCAAATTGTTGATGGTGTACAAACATTTACCACCAATGTTCCTATGGCTGTTGCGATTCTTGGAGCTCTTGCACTTGCGACGGCAATAGGATTATGGAATGGCGTTCTGATTTCCAGAATCGGAATGCAGCCGATTATTGCAACCCTGATTCTCATGGTTGCAGGACGCGGTATTGCTCAGCTTCTCACCAATGGTCAGATCATTACTATCTACTACAAGCCCTACTTTTTCATTGGTAACGGATTTCTTCTGGGATTACCATTCTCGATTTATCTTGTCCTGATCGTATTGGCAGCAACACTCCTGTTTACGCGCAAGACAGCACTTGGTTTATATATTGAATCGGTCGGCATTAATCCGGTTGCATCAAGAGTTACCGGTATTGACGAAAAGAAGATACTTCTATTCGTTTACGCATTCAGTGGGTTTTGTGCAGGCATCGCCGGACTGATTGTCAGTTCAAATGTAAAGTGTGCTGATGGAATCAATGCCGGAGAGATGTTTGAGCTTGATGCAATTCTGGCAGTAGCAATCGGGGGGACATCTATTGCAGGCGGGAAGTTTTTTCTTATTGGAAGCGTAGTCGGTGCGCTACTGATTCAGACATTAAAAACAACCATATACTCAATAGGTGTTCCGCCCGAAATTAATCTTATCATCGAAGCAGTTGTTGTTTTTATTGTCATGAATATTCAGTCTCCGGAGTTTAGAAAAATGGTATTCAGAATGAAGCCGGCCAGGGAGTAACAATGAAAAAACTATTTAATGGTAAATATACACTCGTAATCGTGACGATCCTGCTTTTTATTGTAATGTACGGATCGGGAGCAGCAGCATATCCAAGTTTTCTGTCGCTTGATGTTTTTCTGAATCTTTTTGTCGATAATGCATTTTTAATGGTCACAGCCGTTGGTATGACCTTTGCCATTTTGTCCGGTGGAATTGACCTTTCGGTGGGGTCTGTTATCGGTCTGACAACAATGGTATCTGCACATCTGCTTGAAAAAAGCCATATGAATCCCTATCTTGTCATGATTGTAGTTTTAACAATGGGTGCAACATTTGGTACTGTAATGGGATTCATGATTGAAAAATTCAAACTGCACCCGTTTATTGTAACGCTCGGCGGACAGTTTCTGGCCCGCGGATTGTGCTATGTTGTCAGTACCGACACAATCAATATCACAAACCCGGTGTATACATCACTAGCAACCTGGCGATGGTATCTTACCGATACTGCGTTTATCAATGTGAATGTACTTATTTTTGTAGCGATAGTCATCTTTGCGATCTACCTTGCACATTATACACAATTTGGCAGGACTGTATATGCCATCGGTGGCAATGAACAATCGGCGATACTTATGGGATTACCTGTCGCACGGACTAAAGTGCTTATCTATACGTTAAGCGGTTTCTGTGCAGCTCTTGGTGGCGTTCTCTTTACATTCTATATGCTCAGCGGCTATGCGCTTCATGCACGCATGCTTGAGACGGATGCGATTGCCGCAGTGGTCATCGGTGGAACCCTTCTTACAGGCGGATACGGGTATGTTGTGGGAACGATGTTTGGAGTATTGATTCTTGGTACAATTCAAACACTGATCATGTTCCAGGGAACACTCAGTTCATGGTGGACAAGAATTGTCTATGGAATTTTAATATTGGTTTTCTGCTTATTCCAGAGAATTTTTGAAGCAAATAGTAAGAAAGTCAGGGTAGATACCCAAAAACGGGAGAACGCAGACACAAAAGAACGTGATGCTTCTTCCGACGCTGGGGGCACAGCTACATCGACAGTCTCTTCATAGTCGATGTATTTAATGATACAACCGGTAATCAGAAACCGGTTGTATCATCTTTTTTTAATATCACTACTCCATTTACAATACAGAAAAAACACATTTGTTTAATAATAATAAATGTGCATCTTTGTTTCCATATCATCCTGATTCAGAGCAATGTTATTTGAAGTGAAGGTAGGATATTGCTGCAAACGCCCTTCAGTACCTGAATTAGCCGTTCCTTCAGCAGGAATTGCATTTTCTTTCATATCAAGTTGATGATTACTGTTTTCATCATGATAAACCACAATATAGTACTTATCTTTTGGTAAACCATTAAACTTGAATTGTGCCTTTCCATTAACAATCGCGCTTTCACTTGTATGGTCCATTTTCTGTATGATGGAGTAAAGTTTTTCATAATCTTCTTTTGTAAATGATTTTGAAAGATTATATACATCAGTGTTTTTATCCAGAGTATAAAAACTTAGCATAAATGATTTTTCTTCATCCGAAAGAAAGCTGTTATTTGAGATCAACTTTTCAGCCACCTTCGTACTAATTTGTGAAATATCTTTATTCTGCCACAAATATTTGTCGGATAGCTCATATAGCTCCCGGTTAAAAATCATAATGTTTGCCATCCCCTGGTTGTTTCTGAAACCATCCACCAGAATCCGGACTTCTTTGATCGTTCCTGAAAATAATTTATCTTCGTTAAACTTATTGACACTATCGGAGGAAAATTCTGCAATATCCAGATCTAAAAAGGAGTTTTTCTGTGAGAACCGTTTTTCCGGTGCAGACTTATAAAGTTTACCTTTCTTTTCAAACTCATAATAGGATATAAACGGGAACTTCGAAAAAACGGATGTATTCCGGTTAATCAGCCAGACACGGTTGTGCCCCTTGACAAAATCACTATAGTTGTGACCTGCCCGGCCTGCCGGCGCAAAAGCTGAATAGTTTGAGTACCCTTCAAAACCATCCTTCAAATTAAGGTAATGTTTGTACTGTGGAAAATAGTAGCAGAAAATTCCAAAAGAGTGTTCATCATTGTGTACAAAAACGTCGTCAGATCCAGCCTTACTGTCAATGTAGTCTTTTATTGAGACCATCGGGCCATTTCTACTTACCATCTTAATTTCAAGTATCTGAGGAAAAAAAACAGCTATCAGGAGACAGACACTGATAATAGTTGCAATACTGTTTCTGAAAAATAAAATCCCGTAAACCCAGACGAGAATATACAAACCAAGCAGACTTGTGAGATATCGCCCGAAAAGGATAGGCTTGAATTGATACGTAATGATAGTTGCTCCAACGATTGTCAAAATGGCTATTGTCATGCTCCATAAAAACAGTCTTCCTGCACTATTTTTATTTTTCAGCGCATTCAGTATACCAATAATAAAAAGAGCAGTGGCAAGAACAAATGCAGCACAAAGCAAACCGAAGTGCAGGCTGGAACCAAACTCATGTTGAAATGGCATGAAAAGTAAACCAGTCAGAACCCAATTAACAGTGGGAAGTGGTATCCAAAATTCTTTTGCGACATCAGCAGCCTGTTGTATAACCACAAAAATCCATGGAAGATACAGTGCCAACACAGAAACGGAAACAATAATAAACGTTGCGAGCTTTTTCCTGTCTCTAATGATGACCCATAAAAAAGCAAGTGCATAGATGGCACAACACTCAAGCATCAGATAGACATGTGTGTATAAACCCAACACTGAGAACAAGCCAAAAACGATCCAATCCCTGCGTTTATTCTCAGCAAGTGCACAATATGCATAGAGCGTACTGGCTGTACAGAAAAATGCAGCCCAGGTATACATTCTGGCATTCAGGGCCTGTGCCATAAATGCCGGTGTTGCAAATACCAATAAGGTAAAAAGCAGCGATGCCTTTTCACCCCAAATTCTCCTGACAGGTCCATAACCCAAGGCTGCCAGAGCGATTACTCCCAAAAGAGAAGCGAGACGGAGTGAGAAAACATTATTTCCCATTATATCCGTCAGTACTTTAGAGAGAATAAAATAGAAGGGCGGATGATTATCACCAGCAGCTATCCTGATGAGATCAAGATATGAATGTCGAACCACTACACCAAAAAACGATTCATCATACCAGAGCGTGTTATTAGTGATTCCGAAGAACAACAGAACCGAGCCGACTACAAAAAGTATAGTCCAGATACTATTAAATGACTTAATTCCGGTATCCTTTTCAACATCCATCGTGAACTCCCTCAATTAGATTGTGATGTATTGCTCCAATGACCTCTGCCAGTCTTTTGACATTACTGAAATACAATACTTTATTTACCCTATTATATAGAAGTCTTGAGATCTGGTCAGGAAACAGAAGCACAATTGTAAAAATATAACAGATATTAACAGTTTGCAACTATAGTGCTTTACAATTCTTTGATTCCATTTTTAATTGGACATTTTGTTCTCTTTTCTTTACAGTTACGTATACAGGTATTATTTTAACAGACATGTGTACGGCGGGTGCATGTATACTTTTTTCCATATGATAGTTCGTTGAATGACAAGATAGATCATAATAACCTCGGCCTATATCATTCAAAGAACATTATGGACGGATGACTACATACATTAGTAACACATGTTGGGGGCGATAATAATCGGAACATGTGTGCCACTGTAAATGTTTTAAAACAATATATAGAGCGATTCATTTCACTGTGAGTATAATAGCGGCGGGATAGCCTGACTGCATTATAAATGCAGTCAGGCTAAGATTTGATAAGATTATCTAATTGTTAAACGGTTAATTTTCTATTGAAAATTTTTACTACATAGTAATAATTCTTATTCTTAAAGGAAAAAGGATTCAAGTGCAGTATGTAAAAAATTCGATCGGGATTTTGGGAAAGGAATCACGATCAGCAAAATACGATTGTATTTTATGGCACTGGAAATCAGGAATAAACACAATACTATTAATTGCGATGAACTCCACCATCATGCGAACAAGGTAATTACTGATGCCCACGGGAAATTGAATTCATACAAAGACCTTCAGGATATTTCTGCAATACTCCAGCGAAAGTGTCCTGCCGACATACTTGATTTCTTTAAAGAAAAGTATGGAGATATTAATTTTTAATTATTTGTTAAGATGCGAATAAGGTAAAAAAGTTATGAGCATTGTATTTTAATTTTACGAAGTGCAGATTGTTACATTGTCAATCTGCACTTCGGAATTTACTTGAATGTATTAGAACCTTGTTCTTTAACACTATAATAATACATCCCACCAGCCAGTTCTCCCGTAGAATATTTCCGATTGTGAACTCCAGCGGATAACTGTCCAAGAAAATCCGATCTTACCTCTCTGCCAAGTGCATCAAACAACTGGATCGTTATCATTGATGGCTGCGACAATTTAAACATGATGCTGTTTGAACCATCAAGGGAAACCATCAGGCTGCCATTGCGGAGCATGGATTTACTCTGTGCGAGTCTGGTTCTGAAAACTTTATTTGCCATAAAATTAACGGGAATCGTTTCAAATACAGGAGTTTGCGGCAGATCACCCTGTTTTGGCCTGAACGAAACCTCTACATGAAAATCAGATGGCTGAAAAAGTACAATATGCTGTGTGCTCAAATTGTAGAGATCACTATCAGAAGGTGTCTGAGGACCATCAGCATTGACATATGAAACGATCTGTTTTAATTCATCCATTGTTACATCATCTCCACAGCGTTGCAATTCGTTTTTGAAACTTTCCCAACGATCGGTATTGAAACTGAAACTTGTATGATTATCCAGATTCCCGGAAAGCAGGAATGAGTTTACTGTTGCAACAGCATTGTTAAACCCCCATGTTATTCCGGGATTAAGTGTTGATGTATCGGTACGTAAAGCTCTATGGATGTTTAATCCTGTACCTGAAAAATTATTCTCAAGCACTCCGGCAGAATTTTTATCAGAGAGTAATACCAGGTGATTAAAAGTGTATTTCCGTAATGTATCGGATAAAAACGATGCCACATCAGCCACAGTTCCATAATTCTCAAGTGCCAGCCGTATATCGTTTATGTATGAACGTTTGTTTGTGGATGAGTAAGGAGATTCTGATGGGGAATCAAGAATACCGGCAAACACACCATCACTGTTAAATGCAGTTAAAACCCCGACAAATCCCAGGTATCCTATCATACATAGCGATTTAGTACCGTACTTAACTGTTGTTACCGATTGAATTTGTGCCAGTTGATTTTTTGAACCTTCGTACCAATCCAGGATGCGTGCGGTCATAAGAGAGCCACTTGCAGATCGGGAACCAAAGACTGAAATACCGGAACACTCGGTTGTTCGGGCAACATCCGGCAGTAATTGCATAAGGTAAATCTCATCAGCAGATAATTTCCCATCCCCGGCCACAGTTTGAGTTCCACTTGCTTTCGAACACATACCATCGATTTCATCTCTGTACTGAACAGGAATCTGTGGTTTTATGTCATCAACCCTGCTTAACATAAACGTATAAATTTCCGGTGAAGGAAAGAGTTCGGCCAGATAGGAATCGATGAGATTTTCATACTCGGGTATCGAAAGGAGAATCTGCTCATAGAGGTGCTCACCCATTTCAAAGCGAGAAGTACTTTGCGTATAATCCTGCTGTACCTCAAAATGGGTACCTTTGTCGGTAATTGTTACGATTCCTTTACTTGCTGCAAAGGATTGTGACCCCGCCGGAATAAGTGTAAAAAAAAGTACAGCACATAAGAAACGTAAAGTGTGTTTCATTTTGACAAACCTTTAATATTGGTGAAATTGATTAATAAGGAATTTTATTTAATATATACTTGGGAACAGCTTACTAAAAGGAAAATATATATATTACATACTACTCTCCAGCAGAAATCATCATTCGAATATTAATATGATTTCTGGCTCATGAATGTAGATTTTTAATCCTGGTCAGACGTATATTAGACTACGAAACAGATCTGATATCAAACATTATTGAAAGGGCGTTTACTTATGGCTACAATTACATTGAAAGGTACTGCTATATCAACATGCGGAACACTTCCATCAGTCGGCACAAAAGTTCCATCATTTGTTCTCACAAAATCTGATCTTTCTGATACAACCTCTGAATCATTTGCCGGAAAGCGCATTGTGTTCAACATATTCCCATCCATTGACACTGGAATTTGTGCATTGTCTGTAAAACGTTTCAATAAAGAAGCATCATCTTTGAATAATGTCGTTGTACTTTGCATATCAATGGATCTTCCATTTGCTCAGGGCAGATTCTGTGGTGCAGAAGGACTTAATGATGTCGTCACACTGTCAGCATTCCGTTCCGGTACATTTGGAAAAGATTTTGGTTTGACTATCACTGATGGTCCACTCAAGGGTCTTTTTTCACGTGCAGTTGTCATTACCGATGAAAAGGGAACTGTTATTTACACAGAACAGGTTCCGGAAATCGCACAGGAGCCTGATTATGAATCTGCGCTCAAGTGTCTCAAATAAACCCGGATATTATATCACTATACAAAAAAAGAATATCTGATTACAAAAAAAAAGCCTGACTGGTAATAAGCAGGCTTTTTTATTTGTGAAAAGGTGATTTGATACTAACAATGCATTACCAGCTCTACGCCATTTTGCGGTTTTTCAGTTTAAATACATACGCAAGAATCTCAGCTACTGCTGTAAAAAATTCAACAGGAATCGGCATTCCTATCTCCACTTTATCGTACATCGCACGTGCCAGCGGCTTATCCTCAATCACCGGAATGTTATGTTTGTACGCAAGTTCTTTTATTCTCTGAGCAATCACCAGTTTACCTTTTGCGATAACAACAGGCGCATCACCCTCCGATGGTTCATAGCGCAATGCAATTGCAAGGTGAGTGGGGTTAGTGACCACAACAGTCGCTTTCGGCACTTCCTCCATCATGCGACGTCGTGCCATCTCGCGCTGAAGTGATTTTATCCGTGCTTTTATCTGAGGATCTCCCTCCATGGATTTGTGTTCCTCCTTGACCTCCTGCTTTGACATTTTAAGCTTTTTTTCATTATCATAACGTTGGTATGCTAAATCAAGAACTGCAAGTACAACCAGCACCATCGCAATTTTAATGATTACCTCAAAGGCAACCCCTACGGTAAAAAACCATATTGTGCCAACCGAGGCATCGGACAACGTCAGCATTGTGTCAAATTCTTTTTTCAGGGTGACATAGGCAACTATCGCAATAACTGATAGTTTAAGAATATTTTTAATAGTCTCAACAAGTGATCGCATTGAGAATAATCGCTGGAAACCCTTTATCGGATCAATCTTTTCCAATTTCGGCATTAACGGTTTAAACGTCAGTAAAAATCCGATCTGAGCAATATTAGCAATAACCCCAAGCACCAGAATACCGCCAGCCAGCGGCAGCGTTACTTTTGCCACAGTGATCAGTGCCATGTAGGTCATTTTGAAAAAGCGCGTTTCATTCATTGTCGTATCACTACAGAGCGTTAAAAAATCGACAACGCATTTCCCAAGTTCTTCAAGGATCCACGGCCCCATCACTTTCAAAAGAAGAATACCGGTAAGAAGAACAATCACAGAGTTGATCTCCTGACTCTTGGCAACATTACCTTTCTCCCGCGCATCCTGTCGTCGTTTTTCCGACGGGGCTTCGGTTTTTTCTTCTGATGTATCAGCCATAGTGGATTGGTAGCAAGTAGCACGTAGTAAGTAGCACGTAGTTTAATACATCACTATTTACTTTATACTTCTTGCCGTGCTCCTATTTCTATTTAGTATGATAGGTACTTTAGTTTGATGGTAGCAGGAAGCAAGGAGTAAGTAGTAGGTAGTCTGAGTACCTTACTATTTACGATTTACAGCTTACTGCGTTCCTCTTTTATTTTTTGTAACAGGTCATTATTTTAATAAGTTATGTTTTTCAACATTGCTTTTATCAATTGACGATTGGGCCGGGTCGAATAATGAATCGCCCCTACTTACTACTTGCTACTTGCTACTTACCTACGCCATCAGGTACAACAATTTCCAGACATCCTGAATCAATATTTCGTAACTCTTTTTGAATAGCGTGGCAAGCATTGGAAGAGCCAGAATCATCGTGCCGAGACCAAGAGCAATTTTCAAGGGCATACCTACAAAAAAGATATTGATCTGCGGGACGGTTCTTGCCACAACACCGAGCGCCATTTCTGTCAGAATCAGTGTAACAAAGATCGGAGCTGCAAACCGCAATGCAAGCACGAAGACATTTGCGATCAGGCCGGTAATATGCATTGCTTCGCGACCTCCCGGAACATGTGCGGAAAATAACGGAATTATCTGAAAAGATCTTTCTATTGCAAGCAGAATAAAATAGTGACCATTGAATGTTAAAAATAAAATCGTAAAAATGATAATCTGAAACTGCCCAAGAACCGTTATCGGCTCTTCTGTAAAGGGGTCTGCCACCTCAACAAATCCAAATCCCATTTCTGTGTCCACTAATTGTCCGGCTAACTGAATTGCAGTAAAAATTAACTGAGTAACAAATCCGATTGCCAGACCCACCATTGCTTCTTTAACAACCAGGATCACAAATAAAGCAATAGTAAAACTTCCCGGTATCTGGGGTTTTGCAGCCATTATCACCGGAAACAAAATTATCGCAAGAGCAAGCGATAGTGCGACCTTAATCTGTGCCGGAATCTGGTAGTTTCCAAATATTGGAACTAATGCGATCACCGTACTTATTCTTACAAAAATAAGCAGAAAGTATTGTATCTGATCAACACTAAAAGGAATCCAGTCCACTATCCCGTTACTTTCCCGATAATGTCAAATAACTGTGCCATATAGTCAACCAGCGTAATCAGCATCCACGGCAGAAGCATGAGGAATACAAAGACCATAACTAGAATCTTAGGGATAAATGTCAATGTCATTTCATGAATTTGAGTAACCGCCTGAAATACACCAACAATCAATCCGACAGCCAATCCTGCAATGAGCATCGGCCCGGAGATTAATAACGTTATCCATATCGCCTGTCTGCCAATATCGATCACCATTCCCGGTTCCATTGCTTAAACTCCTTTATTCGCTATTCGCTATTTGCTAACAGCCAACAGCCAACTAAAAAAGTACTTTACCTAAATCCTATAACAAGTTGCTTTACAATAAGATGCCAACCATCAACGAGAACAAACAAGACTATTTTAAACGGCATCGAAATCATCACTGGTGGCAGCATCATCATACCCATAGACAACAGTACACTTGCCACGATCATGTCAATCACCAAAAACGGTATAAATAAGATAAAACCGATAATAAACGCCGTTTTCAATTCACTGGTGATAAATGCCGGAATGATTACTTCATAAGGAAGATCGTTCACATTCCTTGGCGGAGGCATTTTTGAGATGCGAACAAATAGCGCCACATCCTTTTCGTTCACCTGACGAAGCATGAAATTTCTCACAGGATTGCCAGCCTCTTTAAGTGCTTCCCGAAACTCGATTTTCTGATCAAGATACGGCTGGATTGCATTCTGATTTATCTGTGTAAATGTCGGCATCATAATGAACAACGTCAAAAATAGTGCCAAACCTACCATAATCTGATCCGGTGGCATAGTCTGAGTACCAATTGCCCGGCGCAAAAATGATAACACAATGATTATTCGGACAAACGAGGTCATTAATATCAATATGGACGGTGCAAGAGCAAGTATTGTGATAAGGAGCAGCACCTGTAAGGTAACCACCACGTCTGATGGTTTTGCTGAATCATTGACTGAGAGGGTCAGTTTCGGAAGGGCCTGCGCATAGAGATCACAGAGTAGCGGTGCAACAACAAGCAGCACACCGAACAGCAACAATAATCTGCTGATTTTAAGGCAATTACAAGTATCGCTTATTTTTTTTCTAAAGCTGAAGTCCAATGCAGCCGATACCGATAAGGGGGAGATGCGCCCGGTTTCATTATGTAAACTCATACTGGTTTCTTCATCTTTCCCATAAAGTTATTAAAGACCTCTTTAAATTGCATAACAGTACCTCCACCTTTTGATGATGCAATAAGGTCGATCGCTTTTTGTCCCTCTATTTTTTCGAGAAGCGCTATCGAGTTTTGAGTCTGCCCTACCAGATATACTACATCCATCACTCTGACAATCATAATGTTACGGTTTTGGCCCGTCTGAAGCACCTCAAGGATATCCATATTTCCAGAGCCGCCAATACGCGAATTTCCAATACCGGCTTTCCTGACAATCCAGGCAACCAGGAAAATTACACCAATGACTATTGCCAGATACAGGGTGATTCTGAAAACAACCCAGACATAATTATCTGAGTCTTTTTTTACATTCTGTTCAACAGCCTGATTCTCTGTTCCCTGAGAATCACTTTGATTGGAAATAGCTTCCTGTAATTTATCAAAATCAAAATTACCTGTCTCACTTTGCTGATTTTGTGCATAACAAACCGATAACAGTAACAACACAGGCAGGAATAATCGCAGGGAAATTATCTGAACTTTTTTATACATTGCAAGTACCCATTGTTAAAACATGATGACAATGACCATACACTTGAGAACAAATTTTATCATTGTAAACAGTTGTAATTCAATGGAATTATTTCTTTACTGAAACTCTGCAGCGGGAATTTGTGAAAATCAGTACCGTACAAGTCCCCCCGTAAGGGCGTGAATTGTCACTGCAGGCTTTTAATACGCTCTTCCGGCGAGACTAATGACACAATACGTATCCCGAAAGCTTCATCAATAACAACGACCTCACCTTTCGCTACAACCTTGTTATTAACAAGTAAATCGACCGGTTCTCCGGCCATACGATCCAGTTCAACGATCGATCCCGGTGCAAGTTCAAGTATTCTCTTTATTGAAAGGAGTGACCGTCCAAGCTCAATACTTACATCAAGGTCGATATCTAAAAGCATTTCAATGTTTTCACGCGGTGCATTGACTGGTGTACCTGAAAGCGATGTCTCTGTGAATGATGATGAATCTGAGTTAAACGATGTAACTTTTGACAAATCATCTATTTCCGACATACTCAGACCAAAGCTGTCTGCTTTTGAAAGCGATGGGTCATTCGAACTTACATGTGATACTAACTGATCGCTAATTTCCTGACTTACCAGCAGAATTGCAACGGATGACCAGAAATCCTGCATATCAAGCGGAATTGTGATCATGTCGTAGGTATCAAGTTGCAGCGAAAGATTATCGAGATCACACTCCTCTACCTCTATTGGATTGTGTGACGCTGTAATGCCATGTTCGGTACCAAGCGCTGTTGTAAATGCCCCCATCACCTGATTTAACAGTTCTCCAATCGTATCTTTGTGATCTTCGCTATACTCCGCAGTTCCATCACCAAACACCATAAGATCAGCCAGTACTGCAACATCCTTTTTCTGAATGATCAGTTTGCAATCACCCTCAAAACCGGATTTAAAAGAAATTTTAAGAGAAAGCGATACTGCATTGATTTTGCTTTTGATAGTTTCAATATTTGCCTTTTCGCAACTTTCAAATGTAAAAACAATTTTTTTATTGTCAACCGTTGAAATCACTGTACTTGCCTGCGAACAGAATAATGTAAATACATTCTGTATAAGCTCATTGCGATCAACAGCCGGCAATTCCGGCTTCACAGGAGCCGAAGAACTGCTTTCATCACCAATGCCGTTCAATAACGCATCAATCTGTTCCTGAGATAGTATGTCACTCATTGCACCCCGGAACCTCCTTCTCAACTATCTTCGTAATTCTGATTGCTTTTTTACGCCCGATCAGCCCCGATTTCGCTGCGAGCTTGGTTTTTCCCTCAACCTGTACCATAAGATCACTGTCAAAGGGTTTATCGAGACATAAAACATCACCACGCTGCAACTGAAGCAGATCACGGATTGTAAGTGATGTCTTACCAATAACTGACGCGACATTCAGTTCAACGTCCTGCATCTCCTGTTCCATAACTGCACGGGTTTCATAAGTCGAAAGGCTCTGCGATGACATCCAGGATTCACCGGAGAGATTATTGATAACACTTTCAAGAAGCATATAAGGAAAGCAGATGCTCATTAGTCCCGATGCGTTCTGCATTCGTACCTCAAGCGAAATAAGTATGACAGTCTCACCGGGGGGCGCGATCTGTACAAACTGCGGATTTGTCTCGTAGGCATCGATCTTAGGGCTAAAAACTCCAACATGCTCCCAGACATCTTTAAGATCATTTAATCCACGCTCAACAATTCGGTGAATCACATTCTGTTCGATAAGTGTTAGCTCACGGTTCTGCTCCGATGGTCTGCCCTGCCCTCCAAAAAGCCGATCGATAATAAAAAACACCAGCGAGGGATTGATTTCCATAATCGCTGTTCCCTCAAGCGGCTCCATCTTGAATACATAGATACAACTCGGATTTGATATCGACATCACGAACTCTGAATACGTTAATTGATCGACACTTACAAGCTCTATTTCAACAAACGTACGAAGGAAATTCGTAAGCGTTGTAGAGAATAAACGCGCATACCCCTCATGAAGATTCTGCAGAGTACGCATCTGATCTTTCGATACACGATCAGGCCGGCGGAAATCGTAGAGTGACATCGCCTTTTCATGATCACCTAACGATGTATCCATAGAAGACATACCGCCGGCACCCATAACCGGTGCAGACTGCTGAATGCCATAATCCTGCTCAGATCCCTGCGAAACTGCAGAGAGCAGGGCATCAACCTCTTCCTGGGAAAGTATGTCACTCATAACAAACTCCTGAAAGCCTCTCGACCGTCCTAAAGAGCGCCCCCTTGTATCCCCCGCAGGAGGACTTGAAGAAAACCAGGACTATTACCTGATTGTTTAAGAGTCCCCCTGCGGGTGGGGGCTCTTTATACTTGAAAAACGCTACATTAACATACATTGAAAGCCTCACCCCCCAGCCCCCTCTCCATGCAACGGAGAGGGGGTGAAGGATTTCTGAAACCAGAACTACACTTTTGAGAATCATTGAATTATGTAGTTAACGATATAAACGTCCCTTATTGAACCTTCTGCTTTGGGAATTGAACTATTAACAATTCTTAACAGATCCTTTCGAATTTTTTCTTTTGCCTCTGGCTCAGTTACTTCAACAAGTGTCAATTTGGAAAGGTAATCTATCATCATACTTTTTATTTTAGGTGCACGATGCGTAAGAGCCTCAAGTAACATAGGATGTGCTACATCATCAAACTCGAAGGCAACTGCAATCTTTAAAAACCGTTCGCCATCGGTACCAGCGATATTGACAACAGCTTCAACCGGTGCATCTGCAGTCGTTGCTGCAACATGCGTTGAATGTTCTGCATTGGCGTGTGCAGTATCTTTTTTAAGAACATCCTCTGCAACCTTATCTTTTTTAGGAGATGTCATCTGGACCAGGAAAAACGCCATCACAGTATTGATAATCAGAACACCCGCAATAAGTCCAATGAACATGAACTTATTATTGCCTTTCGCCTTTTCAGCTTTCGGTTCTTCCGGTTTTCCCTCTGCATCCTTTTCCAATTTCTTTTCATCAGCCATATATCAAACTCCTTACAGCCTTCCTGAGCAATCAACCTGCAGGATATCATCCGGTTTCAATTTTTCTTCCGGGAGCGTACGCTTGATCACCTGGACGGCTGTATTACACAACTGCCTGTATTTAATAGTTTTTACAATTATATCATCAAGTGAATTCTTAACTATTATTTTTTTCCCGTTTGACAAAGTAACTATCGTATCCGGAGTTGCCTCAAGTGTTTCAATCAGATCTGCATTCAGGACAAACTCCTGACCATTAAGACGGCTCAACTTTATCATTGCAACCTCCATCATTTCCCTTAAAGTGGTTCTTACCATCACCTCTTAAATTTGCTTTATCATCCAATTCTTCTACTATTGTAACATTATAATTTTTATAATTCTATATTTTTTTAAGAAGGCCTCACCCCCCAGCCCCCTCTCCGCTGACGCGTAGAGGGGGAGTCAGAATAGAGTGCACGCAAAGCGTACATATTGTTTCTCTCCCCCTCTACATGTCAATGGAGAGGGGGCCGGGGGGTGAGGCTACTCTTTATCTTACCGTACCAGCTGCACCAGTTCCTGCAACATCTGATCACTTGTAGTGATCACGCGAGCATTTGCCTGGAAACCGCGCTGAGTGGAAATCATGCTTGTAAATTCCGTTGCAAGCTCCACATTAGACATCTCAAGTGCTCCCGGTTTAATCTTGCTTGCAGATCCAACTCCCGGACGCATTAAGACTGCATCACCACTGTTGTTGGATACAGCATACATACTGTCCCCCATTTTCATCAAACCTGCCGGATTATTAAATTCCGCCACGTAAACTCTTCCAATTGCTTTATTGACACCATTTGTGTAAATACCTGTTATTTCACCGGTTTCATCAATTGAAACCTCCTGAAGTTTTCCCATCGGATAACCATCCTGATCGCGGGCGACCGTTGTTGATGGTGAACGGAACTGGGTAATACCTCTGAATGATCCAGGTGTTCCGACATCAAGATCAACCGAGACAATATTTGATCCATTCATCGGATCAAACCTGAAACCAGTCGAGTTGTCATCGAAAGTAAATGCAGATGGAGAACCATCCTGGCCAAAGATTATACGTCCACGGTTTCCACTTAAAATTTCTTCGCCACCTTCAGTTGCAATCTGCCACAACCACTCATTGGGTTGTCCGCTATGGGTAAATGTCGTTGTAATCGTGTGCGCATCACCGGATTCATCATAAACCACTATTGATGTGCTCTGAATACCGGTATTACGAGCTGTTTGAATCTCTTCAAAACCAAGGTTTGCATTAAAATATGTCGGAGCAGTTGCATCATTATCACTATTGGATGCTGTTATTGAAACACTGCCAATCGAAAATGCGCGCTCCGGCTGACCGCGAATCACAATTGATCCATCCGGAAGTTGATCATCGTCGGTGTTTGTGGTATTCATGCCTACTGATGGGTTCTGGTGAATGGTTCCATCAGTAGCCGGAAGTCTGAATGCCTGTTGTATTCTACTAACAAGATCACCCATCGTATATACAGAGGTTGCATCAGCAGGATCTCCATAAGGAATTGATAATGTTGTGATATTTTCACCACCAACAGATCCGTTGATACTGATCCGATCACCGATTTCGAGACCAAGGGGGTGGCCTGTCGAATCGAATGCATTGTTGATTAATGTATTCTCGTTCGCCGGAACCCGTAAACCACTTACTGTATAAGAGCTTCCACCGGCGATTGATGGCGGAAATGTAAATGCACCGGTTACGTATGAATTTGAACCGGGACGTGAGCTGGTTACCTGAAGTCCATTGATTGGAGTTGCAGGATCAAGACTTGAATCGACAATAAGATTACCGTTCGTTGCATTGACTGTTATGAAACCGCTTCCGGTCTGTGCCCGCAAATAGGTCTGAAGACTCGCAGCAAGCGATGTGAGTGTTGTTGTGTCAGTTACCGGAATGCGGATTGAATCGACACCGCTAATTGATGCAATGATTTCATCACCGACCTGAATACCGAGATCATTACCATCGCGGTCGAACAACGATGTAAGCAGTGAGCCTGATTCCGCCTGTGTAATAAAACGGTTTGAATGTGTAATTGATCCAAGGCCGGCACTGTCGCTATCAAGATTGCAGGAATAACGGATCTCGGTTGTCGCACGAGCCGGAGCTTTTTCGCCATAAGGAATACGAAGATCACCAACATGTGATCCCGGCGGAAAGGTTCCATCAACCGCAGCAGTCATACCCTGAAGCCTGTAACCGTTGGTCGGAGAAACCAGATACCCTTCTCCATCAAGCTGAAGTGCTCCGTTTCTACTGTAATAAGTTCCCGTTGCAGCATTATTGTAAGCGAAGTACGCTTTCCCCTCAATGGCAAGATCGGTAATCTGACCGGTTGTCTGAAGGTTACCCTGGTTGAGTATTGTATCGATTGATCCAATCTGCATACCAAGACCGATCTGAAGAGGATTTGTACCACCGGCATTTCCAGCCGGCCGCGATGCGCCCTGTAATAACTGCGCCATAGATTCCTCAAACGTAACACGACCGGACTTATAGCCAACGGTGTTTACGTTTGCAATATTGTTACCGATTACGTCCATCGAAACCTGATGATTTCTAAGTCCGCTGATTCCTGCATAAAGTGACCTGACCATATATTCCTCCTGATCAGGCAGTGACGCGAATTTCGTTGATGATACGTCTGTCGTTCGGTATCATCGAAAACATCCTTTCCGACTTTTTAAATCCGGATTGGTCCTGCTTTTAATCTGCGATCACTGCACTATCAATGTTTGTAAATACGTTTTCTTTTAACTTCTCTCCGTCCATGGCTGTGATCACCGTCCTGTTCGGGATATTAACAATAAACGCAAGGTCCTTCATTAAAATGAGCGAGTCCTTCGCCCCCTTGCTGGCAGCTCCCGAAACTGCTCTCTCAAGTTTCCCCATTATCTCCGGGGTGATATCAATGTTTCTGCTTTTTAGCCGCGTTGATGCGTGACTTGAAAACCTCACCTCACTTTCGAGTTTTGTACTGAGTATCTGCGAAAACGCCGGTGTATCAGTACTTTTCCCAACCTGCTGACCGCCTGATACCTGACCTGTCTGCCTTGATGGAGCTACAACACCACTGCGATGCGCATTGATCCTCTGCTGCATATCAAGAGGTATTCCATCATTTTTTGTCACGTTCATACATAGTCTCCCTGATCGTAACTCCTGACGGTATCACTGATATCAACTATGTCCTTAATACTTACCGATATACTCCCCACCCGTAAACGTGTCTCGCCACCAAGATTCATCACACCGCTTACAGTCCCTTCAGCGAATGAATACAGTGATGGATCCTGCCCCTGTCCCGCAATCCTGATAAAGTATTCACCGGGATCCACATAACCGCCGCCATTCCTACCACCGTTCCATCCAAAATCCGCAACACCATCAGCACCAGCCTTAGCCGTTGTTGTGTAAACAGTATTTCCCAGCTTATCGACAATCTGAACACTGACCTGTGCACGCCCACCGGTATTGACACTGATCGGCACCGATTCATTGTCTGCACCGGTAAACCGTATTGCATCGCTTCGCACACGAATAGTCTTACCGATCATTGAAATTGCCGTTTGAGGACTAAGCATCAATTCGCTCGCTGAACTGCCACCAGATACATCAAGTACGTTGCTAAGAGGAAGCTCCTTGCCGCTGATCTTTACCACTGTACCATCACCGGTAAACCGTACACCGGTAATCATATCCTGTGCAAATGCGTAAATCTCACTGTTATTCTTTGCCTCATCAATTTCAATCGTGTATTTACCACTCTGTGCATACTCGCCAAAATCAGTCAGACCATCCCAGGTAATGATCTGCGAGTTCTCCTCATCTTTCTGCGATGCCATCAGTGTTTTTACCGTTTCGCCATCACTGTTGACAATACGCACCGTTGCCTGAGCCGCATTACCAAGATGAATATTAAGGTCAGTCGTACTTCCCGCTTTAGCAACCCAGGAAAGTTCCTTTTGTTCCAAGCGAACGACTTTTCCAATCATCGATATCGCACTACTGTTACTTATTGACTCGGCACTCTGGCGTTGTGCGTCAACGGTTCCCTTGAACGTATCTCCAAGTTTCCCTATAGCAGTTTCGATATTTGAACTGCTTTCAAGTGATCTGAATTGCGCAAGTTGTGATACAAACTCGGTATTTTCCATCGGATTGAGCGGATCCTGATAGCGCAACTGTGTTACAAGAAGCTGCAAAAACTGATCCTTCCCCATCTCCTTTTCTGCATTCTTGAAAAGATCTGTCGTACGATCACCTGTCACAGTACTTGTTGCTGTATTGATAGAGCCATCTTCGTTAAGGGATGCCTTAGCGGTATACGCTTCAGTGGATTTCCCTATCAGACTGGACAATGAATTTGATACTGCACCTGTTCCCATATTTCACCTCCTTTCCTTACGCAAAATATTCAACTGAATTATTACCGAAACGCCTGCCGGTCTCGCCTTGTGTATCAACAGATTCCTGTTCTGCCGAGTCATCACTTTCAGTATCCCCGGAACCGTTCCTGCCATGATTCGTCTGGTGATTCTCAACAGACTGCTCAGCAAATCCGTTCTGATCCTTGCCGCCGTTCTGTACATTTACTTCAAGAGAACCCGTCTGAAGATTATGCTGGGCAAGTGAATCTTTCAGCGACTGAAAGTTGTTTTCAATAATAGCTTTCACCTGCTGATTCTCCACTTGTATTTTTGCAGTAATAATATCACCCTCAATGCGAATCTTTACTGTTACATCTCCAAGCGATTCCGGACGAATCTGTACACGAACCTCAGTAACACCATTGCGTACCGCATTGTACATCTTGTCACTGATCTGGTTGATCACCGACTGTTCAATAATTTTCGGAAAACTATGCGTTGATCGCAGCTCCTGCACAACACTCTGCTGTGCTTTCACTGTAATATCTGTCACCTGTATCGTCTGTTCGATCCTGACCTGTTCCACTGAAATATCACGTGCAGGTACAGGTCCTGCATTAAGTAAAGGCGCCTTGTCTTTATTGGCGACAAGTGCATCCGCATTCTCGGCAACAGTTTTCTCATGTTTCTCAAGTTTGAGCATAGCACGATAGATCATGGTATCATATGATGCAACACCGGATTTTGATAGTGTGGACTCGTTTGATACATCAGTGATCGAAATCTGCTGTGATGAAACATTTGAATCCTTAACAATCTCGTTGATCTTCTTAATTAGCTGTGACAGACTTGATGAATCCTCGGATTGGTTGAGTGCCTTTCCAAAAATTTTCCTCATCTGCTCTGATGCAGCCGCTATTTGTGATGGATCAAGCGCCTGGGGAATCCCTGATGCAAACGATGTATTGGTCATCTGCGCCAGTTTTGCCTGAACATCCTCTGCTTTACCAAGAATATTGATACCGATTTCAACTTTGAAAAGCTGTGCGTTAAGTTTGACTATAAGGTCATCCGCCTCACCCTTCTCAATAAGTTTCTTACCGGTTTCAATAGGTTCCCCCTCTGCGACAGACGCTTCGAGAGCACCAATAATGGTTTTAAGATCATGAACGATTTGAGTTAACTGATCAACGGTTTCCGATGTCGGTTGTGTAAAGTTTACGTTTTCAAGTCCTGATACGATAGTGAGATCAAGTGTTCCCGCGATATCAATCAGTGCTTGTTTGATCGTTTCCGATGCCTGTGCGAGTTGACTATCAGTAAGCTGACTTCTTTCAGAATCCTTCAGTTCATTCAGATTTCCAACACTGTTAATCACAGTATCCTGAATCTGAGCATGCTCATTCTGAGATACGGTTTCATCAGCAGATGATACATTTTCAGACGATTCCTTTGACAAATTGGGTGAGCCTGATTTATCATCCGTTTTACTCATTTGCCGGTTATCAACTGGTTTACTCATCTGTCTGGTATCAACCTTCTGATCGGAATTCTGTTTACTGATAAAACTGCGCCGTGTCGTGAATTGATTTGATTCATCACGATTTAGCACGTTTCTCTCAGCTGACTTATTAGCATTGGAATTTGATCGTGCAACTTCGTTATATGTCTCCTGGAAACGACTTGTCGATTTCGTTTCCGGCTCTTTCCCGAACCCCGTGGCAGTATCACGACTTGCGGTGCGATTCTGACTACGGTCCATCCGGTTGGAACGAGGAGTATCACTTTGTCCACCACCGATATTGAATAACATTGCATCTGTTCTCATACGTTCACCTCCTTTCTTTCTGTTATTTGTTTAAACATTGCCTCACCCCTCAGCCCCCTCTCCATTGTCATGGAGAGGGGGTGGCAGGAGATTTTTTATTTTAATCAGCCACCACAAGGGTGGTTGGTACAGTCTACCGTGTTCCGCCGATGCGGGTTGTAATTGATGCTGCTTTTTCGGGGGCCATTGCTGCCAGAATTCTTGCCTTCTGGCGATCGTCGGTCATGGCACCGAGAATTTTTGCAGCCTGATCCGCTGAAAACGATTCGATAATCTGCGCCGCTTCAAGCGGTTTCATTGACATATACACTTTTGCCTGTGCTTTGTATTTTTTTATTTCAAGTGAATCGCTCTTCTCGACCAGAGCCTCCATCTTTTCACGCTGCCGGGCAATAATGACCTGCTTCTCATCAAGTTCCTTCTGAGCAATTTCCAATCTCGCATGTAAATTCTGTAACCGTTCCTGTTCCTTTTGTATTTCTATTTTTTCGTTTTCAAGTGCCTGAAAAGTCCTTGAATTCGAGATCATAATTGAATCGGTTTTTTGAGTCCGTTTTATCACCTGAAGCTTCTTTTCATCCTCAACAACTGTTTTAGGAGCACCGTACTCGATACGAAGCATTCCGGTTGCCAAAAGTACAGCAGCATAGATCACCGGAAACGATAGCACCGCTATCAGTAAGACAATTAGAATTTCTTTAAACTTGTTCATGATACTTCCTTGTATGCCCATTGCATTCGGATATGTGAACACGCAACGACTGTGCCAGATATAAAAATTGTATAGCATCGGTAAATGTTATTCAAGCAGAATCATATTGTTATAGGGTGATATGCAGTATGGATCCAATGCAGCATCATAGTACTGATACGGTAT
>JAAZBG010000074.1 GCA_012513915.1 Fibrobacter sp. | reverse complement strand
ATTTAAACTTTGAAGAAAGTAACTCTTGTATTGGAATCATCCTATCAGTACAGATAATTGGTAACTGCACAATCATCCCAATTGCACCAACCTGAGATAAAAACCAAGTACAACGCTCAATTGTATTTACATAAAGATTGCCACAATCGATTGTACTGTAATCTACAAGTAAATAAGTTTTTTTTGCCTTTGCATACTCAACGTATGGTGGATTACCAATTATGACATCAAACCCACCTTTATCCTGCAAAATTTCATAAAACTCCGCGAACCAATGGAATGGTTGATGTGCATCTAACCACTTTTTAAAAGATTGTGCTATTACAAGATCGTTTTTTGTTTGGTCTTCATGAAAAATTCTTTCATCACCATGGTACTTATCAACATAGAGAATTTTGTCAAGTGCATCTGTTAATTTTGTTAATCTTTCAACCAGCTCATCCTTTGCATATTTAAAATCTTTATAATCGTCACTACCACCAAGTTGAATTCCCTTATACCGTTCGAACACGCGTGCGACAACATCGCATTGTTCATGTATATCATTTTTTTGTACTTCAGTAACAAACATTCCAGCGATATTGTCAATCTGTTGTCTTGTCGCGTATCCAACAAGTGTATTTCCAGCACGAATATTAAAATCAACATCCGGTAAAGGTTCAAGTCCTAAATTTTCTTTTCTATAATCAGCTTCCACTGTTGCGACCAACTTCAAAAACAGCCGTAATTTAGCAATTTCTACAGCTTCATTCATTATGTCAACACCATAAAGATTATTCAGTATTATACTTTTGTATATAAAATATTGAAGATTTGGATGTTCAGGAGCATTCACCAGCCTCAATGTATCTTCAAAAAACTTATATTTCCCTTTTTTCCCATTCTGAACAAATTCCTGCATTCTAAGGATACAAGTTTCATAAAGTGGTTCTAGAATATTAAGTGCTGCAAATAAAAACGCACCCGAACCACAAGTTGGGTCAAGAATAGTGACATTCGAAAGGGCTTTATAAAAGTACCGTATAAAATCCGGGTCTGCAGTATCCTCAAGTATATCCTGAGCAAACTGCCGGATATTGAGGTTGTGAGTAATGAAATCATTAATTTCTTTAATGTCACCATTTTCAATTTTCCCTTTTATATCTGCAAATCTCTTTCGACGTTCAATTACTTCCCGGTAAATCTCTGTCGGTAACGCAATATCAGATGGTGCCGCCTTGTTCCAGTCTTTACGAAGTTCCCATAGCCAGGGACCATTACCATCAACTACTTTGTTTTCAAGTTCTTCATTAAATCCACTTTTAATTTCAGGTGGTAAGTCATCATATATATCACCACTTGACGGAACACCGTATTTTACCGCATCGTAAATGTATTCAGTTCCACTGTTTTTAACACTTGTCCACAGCCACCCATCACCTGAAAATGCAGTAGTGTAATTTCGTTTGGTTTCGTCAAAGAGCCAGGGAATAATACAATTTTTACTTATATAATTAGTAATATCCTCTTTTGTATAATATGCCCCCATTTGTGCACGATCATTAATATACTTCTCAAAAATGTAGCCAATTACATCTGGATTAATATCTTTCCCCGTCGCGGCTTCCCGAGTGTCTAAATGCCAATTCCAGTCGTCAAAGAAATCGAAAAGCCGATTAAATGCTTTATCATCTATCTGTATTTCACGATACTCTTTTTCTATCTCATGTTCGTCAAAAAGTCCACCATTTAAATAAGGGATTTGTCCAAGTTCAATCTGTATTTCTTTGCTATGTTCAGGTGCTCCGAGTCCTTTATGAAAAAGAGCTAGTAGGAAATCACGGTAAAAAGAGTAAAATTTGTTTTTACCCTTTTTAGCACTGCATTCTTTTAGCTTATCTTGAAGGTAATCCATATTGTTATCCAGAAACCGTTGTTTTTGAATGAAGTAACAAAACATAAGACGGTTGAGCATAAGTGATGTGTACCAGTCAAGTTTGGCTTTGTCTGCAATACCCTCAATAAATTTTAGAAAAGCGCCATGTTCTTTCTTGAAGCTTTCGTAAAACTTTTTAGTTACTTTTTCGTTGTTCAGATGGAAGTTATCAGAAACCCGTTTAGTAACATCAACAATGGTTATCTTTTCTTCTTCGTCAAGAGTAAAGAACAAACCACTTGTACGTTGGTAAAGCAGTTCCGGGTCTTGCGTCAGGATATAGTTTGTTTCGCTTACTTTTGTTGGTAATCCGGCATTTCGTACAGCAAGTTGCCAAATCTGCGATTTCTTTGAGGAATCATAATAAATTATCAGGTGTTCCTGAAAAAGCTTTGTCACATTTCGTTCAATCTTCTTTCGTGTTTCCCTGTCGGGTTGGCTTTCTCCATCAGCAGGAACACAGGTAAAGATTCTGAAGCCGCTTTTCTCTGCAATACCATCAATCAAATATGTTTTTTCATTAACTATAATCGGCTGTTTAGTGCGATCATTATTCCAACCCATATCATTAAAAAGTTCACGAAACTGAAAATTTTGAACATATTTTGAAAAATCTTCTTTAGAAATCGACATTCTATTTGTCCCCATTCTTCATACCCATTGAACAGATGATTTGTGGTTGTTTACTTTCTGTCTGGTCATCTTCTGTAATGCAGAGTTTATCATCATCTCTGAGCGATACTACAAGATTTGCAAGTGCTTCATCAGAAATACCCGCTTTAAGTTGCCGACCAATAGAATCTCTTGCAAATTCTTTTAATGGATGCTTATAAATATCATCAATGGCTTTTTTCAACTCAACCGTGACCCACAATGTACCATCATTTTCTTTACAAAAACGGTCAAGACGCATATAAACACGGTATTTTACACTTGTCTTTTTGCCTAAAGCACCGCCAGAAGTTGTATCTTCAGTATTGATAAGATGAACAGCCTTTTTTACGATTTCGTGATGGTTTGAAATACGCGTAAGTGCTGGTGTGTCATGTTGACATTCTACAGTCCTCAAAATAGACAACTGCGACTGAGTAATTAACTTTCCATTTATATCAAGTAACGCAAGGACATCATTGTCTTCTGCTGTACGAGTATAAACAACAACACCTTCTTTTTCTGCTGCTTGGTGGTTTTGTTGCGTTCCGTAAATAACATTAGGCAAATCAGGAATTGTTTTTGCAAGAGTGCAATCACGATCAGTAGCATTTTTCCAGATCTGGTATGCATAGGATGCAAGATCAACTTCTGTATCATCCTCTTCGTCAAGAATACCGGATTTTTCACTATATAAATCATGAATATTAACCGGGTCACCATCAAAGAATGTTTCATCTGAACCTACGACTTCAGAATTTTCCTTTATTCTTGCTGTTAATCGCCGTCTTAATTGAATTATACTTTCAATTCCATCCTCGGGTAAAAAAGAGTAACAGAGTATTTGTTCTGCTTTCTGGCCGATACGGTCAACACGACCAGCACGTTGTATTAGCCTGATAATTGCCCAGGGTAAATCGTAATTAAGAATTATATGGCAATCCTGCAAATTTTGACCTTCACTAAGGACATCGGTAGTCACTAGTACCCGGATCTCGTTTTCCGAATTGACAAGGTTGGTTCTTTCGTTGCTTCGCGGGCTGAAATGATGGGCAATTTCGGTAGGATTTTTTTCATTACCTGTAACGACAGCAATTGAGTCCATCTTGCGTGTTGCTAATTGTTTGTTCAAATAAAGTGCGGTATCTGCAAACTGTGTAAATATAAGAACTTTTTCATCATTATGTTTTTTTGTAAGTAACTCAACCAAAGCATTAAGTTTGCGGTCATTTTGAGGTTCCCATTGGTTTGCAAGAGATAATATCTTAATAATTTCTCTTGCGTCATCAATAAGTGCAGTTGTCAATTCATTCTTAAATAAATCACACTTAACCCACTCAAACCTATTTTTGAAACTCGTAGAAAATAAGGAGTAAACATCCTTGGCATTTTTTAGATACTGCTTTTCATCTAACATGAAAGTGATACTAGTATTGTCATCATCATCACGGTCAGTATCATCATCTTCGATAAAATCATCAAGGTTTTCTACAATATTTTTACCAATAGGAAGTTCAAGACGATTTTCGAGAGCATATATAAAAACAAAATTTCTCAAAATATGCCTTGAGAGCGAAAGTAAAAATGAAGAACCACTGCTTTCGAGACGCTTGAAAAGACTGGTACGGCAAAACCCCATAAGGCGTTTTCCAGCACGTGAAAGGTTTGCAATTACAGCTTCCTCATCCTTTGATAATTTCCGGGTTGGCTTACCTGCAAGATAATTGCCAAGACCATAACGTGGAAGGTTCAAATGATTAATGCCATCAACTACTTTGGTAGAATATAACCGTGCATACTGATCTTTTTTATCTGTTGGATCAAAGGGATATTCAACTTTCTTCGGAATACGGTCAGGAAAATATGACCTGGTTCCATCTGCAAAGGTTAAATATTTCCGCTCATTTAAGGAGTCTGTTGAAGCGTAGTTGTTCTTGATGAAACCACGAGTTCTGCGTACCATGTAAAGTCGCATGAGTTCACGCCAATCATCTGCAAAATCACTACGTTCAAACGCTTTTATGCTGCGAATAAACGTTTCAGAATGTTTTGCTTGAAACTGTATCTGTCCACCGATTTGGTTGATATAATGCTCCGGGCTAATTCCTAGATCAGCATCGTCTGCAATAAAAAGGCGAAGCTGATTTGACAGATCAATAAATGATTTATTATACGGCGTTGCTGTTAAGAGGATGACACGACTTTCGTTTTCCTCAAGATACTCCTTAATCGCCCGGTATCGGCTGCCATTAGCATTACGTAAATTATGACTTTCATCAATAATTACAACACGGTACCGGCGGAGTGTCGGTAGGTCACGTTGCACTTTGCTTTGAGAAATTACTTTTGCGTGAAGTTTATACTTGTGAATATATCCTTCCCACATCTCAGTAAGGTTTTTTGGACATATAATAAGTGTCTCAGTAAAGAGATCTTCCTCAAGAACTTTCGCTAGTGCTGTTGCTGTAATCGTTTTACCAAGTCCAACAACATCTCCAATCAGGACGCCATTCGGACGATCTTTGTGTCTGTTAAGATGGTGCGCAGCAATAAGTACTGCCTTCTGCTGAAAATCGAGCAACTCACGTTGAAAAATTTTTGGCAATTTGAATTCATTTATTCCAGCTCTGGCTTCTCT
Source organism: Fibrobacter sp. (assembly GCA_012513915.1). Taxonomy (GTDB): domain Bacteria; phylum Fibrobacterota; class Chitinivibrionia; order Chitinivibrionales; family Chitinispirillaceae; genus JAAZBG01. The sequence goes on along the minus strand of JAAZBG010000074.1, from coordinate 14,692 downwards.
GGAAAGATGGTAAGCAATTTTTAGATAGATATAGTATGGCGGAACAAGCCGGTCGGCAGCCCAACTTTCATCGATAATCAGTATTAACTCTTCAGTAATATCGATGCATTTCTGGTCATTCCACCGATCATCAAACCATTTGGCAAGTTTATTCGCAGCATCTTGTTCCAGAACGTCAATATTAAGTTCTCCCTGTTTGGAAAGACCAGAAAGGGTAAGATTGCTGCTTCCGAGAAATCCTACTACGGGAACTCTTTTATCGTCACTGTATGCGAGATATAATTTTGCATGTAATTGATGACGGAGGTGAAGTTTCACAACAACCTTTTTTTCTTTCAATTGCCGACTGAGAATCCGAAGGTATTTTTCATCCTTTTCGGTAGGCGTTCCGACTGTAAGTTGCTCACGAAATTCCATCGCAAGCCTTTTCTTGAGCTTTACAATTTCGGAATTATCAAGCAGGTGTGTATCATCTCTACAAAATGACTCTTTAAGGATATCAAGTGGAAGTCTTTGCATGCCAACAAGTAAACGGCAATATCGGTGAATCTGGCCTTTACCCTCAATTACATTTCGCCCGGGCATTGTGTCTATTTTATCAGCCACCTCACTCCACCCCCTAAGGTTGAAATATCCGACACAAAAATCAGAGCGTTGAGAAAGTGGAAGTGTATCATTTAAACCATGTGTTAAATGGTTTTCGATATTATCGTAGATTTTTGGCATTTTATTTTGATTTCTCTTTTCTACCACATCTATGCGAAGCATGTGATTCTGAATTCCGAATTAGAAACTTGCTAACCAAATTAAGATCGCAATCTTTTAAGGTCAGCCGAGAAGTCTGGATTTTTTCCGGTACCTTAATATCGTTTACAGTTCTTTCTGCAATATTAAGTTTTTTTAACATAATTTCGAATTCATGTCGTTGTATCGTATTCATATCGCCTCCAAAGCATCACACAATGTGAAATTGTTTGCGAAAAAAGTGAAATTAGTAATTGAAGAACAGCTCTCTGATCTGCATTTATTCCTGCTAAAACTTTATCTGATGAATTCACATTAATAACACCTACCACATTGTCACTGTAAATAATTGGAGCGCTTACAAAACTTTTTATGAATTTAAGTTTTTTAAAATGCAGTGTCGCTTCTGCTTGGAATTTTTTATTATTGGTATTAAATTCGATACTGTCAACATCATTAACATAAGAAAATGAGTATTCAAAGTCAATATCATCACAAATGTTTTTCCCGATATGCCACGCATCTGGAGCCCCAATTAGTGAATCGCAATGATTAGGCATAAGTTTCATACAAAATGTTTCAAGATTGTATCGTTTTTTCGATTCTGCGCAACTGGCAAGGAGTGTTAACCAACCGAGCTGGTTTTCGATATCTTTTGTATCGCTCTTATAAACATCACATAAATTAAAATCGGCTGTTTTTGTCCTATATTCTTGATCTGTTGCGAAATCATCTTTTGTAAGGCTGACCATAATATTCGAGGTGATTATAGTTTTTTCATCTATTGTATCGGCAAATGCTGAAATAAAACCATTAAAAACTTTCAGGGTTTTATATATGCATTCACGTAATTTTTTTTTTGCAAATTTTGGATTACTACTTGAAGTTGCCTCTGCTACCTTAGCTCCTAATTCACAATATCGACGAACTTTCGGCATTTCTATTGAAAGCTTAGTTAACATTTGTATCAAGTTTTTTGATCTATCGAAAAAACGTCCCTTTAGATTGAAAATTTGGTCTGCAGCGACAATAATACAAATTGGTAGGAAAACAATTACTGGTGTATTCAGAAGTAGATCGCCCTTATCATTCTTTCCAATAATTAACCAGCAAAACATTTTTAAGTTAAAATTACCAGAATAAAACAAAGGAATAACAACAACTGCAACATAGCAACTGAATAGAACTACCTGTGCGATTTTTTCTTTGATACAGTTTTTAAATATTTGTTTGTTGCTGAAAAGAAGAAAAAATGTTTTGAGTTTCATAAAAACACTTTCAGGTTATAACTAAATCCCATTAGAACTACGAGAACCAGAGACATTACCGGAATTTGAAGTTTCATTCAAACGAAAAAAGCTACAGAACTGTTGATAGCTAAAAGTATGAATAAATCATTATAGTAGAACTAGTTACTTGTAACATACAAATAGAAAATCATTCATGCCCCCTGCGAATGTCAATGTAACATGGAAAAAGTAAGTGATTTATTACATTACATTTTATTCCGTATAAGTATTGCACTCTCAAGCGCGCTTCCTCGATGTCGGGAACAACAACAATTTCCGGCGAGAGCGTGTCCGATATTGTAAATATTAAAACCTGACGATAAATGATTTAACGGAAGTGATTGATTAGGTATTTACTATAACCCAACAACGAAGCAATACCAATAAAGATACAGATCATTTAATATCAATCCTCAATTTTAATCGTGATGAATTTTCACGCAGTGACATTGCGGTTTCAACATCTTTTTGCCGTTCAGTGAAATACATACTCAACAAATCATTTAAAAACTCATTTAACTTTTTATGATCAAGATGTGCTAACAATCGAAGTTTTTCAAGATTTGATTCATCAATAATAAAGGTATGCCTGGTTTTTCCACCGGTTAAACCTGCCAAAGCAGAGGAGTCTTTATTTATTTTTTTCCTGGATGGTGATAATCCTGCTGATTTTCGATAGGTATTTTTTTTCTTCTTGATAAGGTTTGCAGCAAACAAATCATGCCGTATCTGTTCTAACATGCTAAGGGTAATGTTTAGCTGCTCAGCGAGCGCTGCATTAGTAATGGTTATACCATCAGCCTCGTAAACCTTACGATAAATTTCTCGTTTTTCTATGGGCAATTTTTCTAAAAATTCTTTTATATTCATTATGTACCTTTTGAAAACAAGTTTGAATTGTATTAATTGTATACAATGTATACTTTTTTTGCAACGGGTTAAATAATAAAGGATCTCCCGGGCAGCTTCGTGGCGTACCAGGTAACCAAATTCTGCCAATCTCGTTCAAGGGGACGGTGAATTGATTTCTTCCGGAATAGTAATCTGCAATTGACCCTTTTTTAACGTTTACGGTCGTCAAAGGTATGAAAAGACATATAAGGATTTAGATTAAATAAACTCAACTATTTAATTTATATTCATAGTCTTAACAGTCATTATACTTCGCTATTTAATTTTTTTTTAAATTTATTAACTCTCCGCTTTAAAAACGAATGACACCTCAGTATCTTAGGTTGAAAGGTGGTGTATTATGAACAACCAACTATTAACCGAATGTATACCGATTTCCATAGCAGCAGAACGATACCATCAGGAAACGCCTACACTACGTAAATGGGTAAGAGACAATGTTTTACCAGGGATTAAAACAAAACCGTATCAGATACACGAGCCATCATTACAGGAATATTTAATAAAAAAAGCTAATGGGCCAATGACTGAATTATTTTCAACTACTACTGGTAAGGTTTCCGCGCCACAGAAAACGAGGCGCAATTGATCTTTGACAAAAATGAAAAAAGAGCACGTGAACTAGAATTAAAAGACCCGGTAAAAAATCGTGAAAAAATACTCGAGTACCGTAGTAAATCTAATTGGTTTATAAGGTATTGGGTTAAAGGAATACCTCATGATGAACGTTGCCCGGAAAAGTATCAAACTGCATCAGGTGCAGAGCAATACTATAAGATAGTTGCTGGTAAGGCAGAATCTGGTGATCATCTTATACCTGTTATTCGAAAAACTACCATTGTAGATATGGTCGATTTTTTTCTTATTTACAGAAAAAAGAAAGTTGATCGAGCAGGTAAAAATGGCGGTTATTCTTCTGCAAAAACTATATGTTTACATATTGCTAATGATATTGGTAAATTAACATTTGATCAATGCAGAGAAAACCCGCAGCGGCTGCAGGATTATATTGATAATCTACCTGTTATACATCCCGGGTGGTCACCTAAATATTGTTGGAATATTGTCAAGGAATTGAAAGCAATTTTTTCAACATGGATCAATAAAAAATTGTTATCGATCCCCAATCCTATGAATGCCATAGACGAACCGCTACCAGACACGCGGGTAATACAGTACGTACCTACTCAGGAGGATTACGAAAAAATAATCACAACTGGACTAAAAGAGCGTGTTAGACTGGATGTACTGAGATTAATAGGTGCTGTTAGGTATACAGGATTCAGGGTGGGGGAGATACTTCAATGGCGTTGTGAGGATTGTGTTTTAAAACCTACTGACGGAGGTCTACCTTATATCTGGGTAGAAATATCTAAACAGCGACATAAAACGAGAGTTCCTCGCCCAATAAGATCCGAATTAGTACCTATCCTACAGGAACAGATTAATGGCAGGTCTGAGGGTCCGGTATGGCCTTGGAAAACTCCACCATATAAATTGTTGGATATATATGAGTGGGGAGACCATAACGGCAGAAATGGATATCCAGAAAGATTGAAGTTTAAGGGTACGCTCTATCAGGTTGCAGGGGTAGAAGTACCAAGACCATTTCATGATTTCAGAAAAACTGTCAAGCTTGAACTCAAAAGGTTATTAGGTGATAGTAAGAAAGCCCGCGACTACCAGGGGCACAAATCAGAGTCTATGGATGATTGGTATACCTGGTACCAGCGTGAGGATTTAGAAGAAGCTGTTAAAGAATCTTATAAGAAAGGATAAAGAATGATACTGCTTTCAAGTTTAACCGTGACCAAATACCGTGACCAGAAACAAAAAAAGGGGACTTCGAAAAGTCCCCTAAGTACTGCAAAATCAATTAATTAGCGGGGGCACGATTTGAACGTACGACCTTTGGGTTATGAGCCCAACGAGCTACCGGACTGCTCCACCCCGCGATAATTCTTTGTATTTCAAACACTTAACTAATTGCTTCGTTTATTAAGATGTTTAAATATACCTTTTGTACATATACTACGCAACAACTTTGTTAATTATTTTAAAAAATATACAAATTAACGTTTTTACCTGAATTTATACGCGATTTCAAGTTGTAATCCGATGTAAGGATCTTTCCAGGTTAGATAATCATGCTTTAAATATGTTCCGGCGAGTATCACACTATTAAAATCGGTCTTTGAACTGAATTTATGAACATAGATCGCTGCAAGTGACAGCCGATGTGTTGCAGCGCCGGTTGATTGTACACGGTTCGCATAAAAATTTACACCGGCAATAAACGATTTTGAAAATTCATAAAATGTGAATATGTCGTTTGCCAGCAGAATATCATCGTTATCAAGGCGAGTATTGGTCAAACGCTCAAAGTAGTAGCCATTTTTACTCATCGTTATGGAATTAAAAGAAAACGTATTTGCGATGATCAGTTTTTTTAACATAAACTTAAGGGTAGGGGCTGCTTTAAACCAGTAACCATTGTTGGATGATTGAGGGCTGTCTTTGATTGAATCCGGGTCATAGCTGCTTGATGCTGAATCAAGGGCAATGTTGCCAAATCCGAGTTGCTTGTATAAATGTATGTTGTCTCATGTCAGGATGCTATGTCTTAGGAATCATTATTATAGAATTAAAAAACTCAAAAAACTATTCGTGTCAAATAAAGTGCTGTGCAATACCCTCAAGCTCAGGAAATTCTTTCCTGTAAACATTGAAAATCTCTTTTGCAACATCTGTTTTTCCGATCTCTTTGGCAACATCAAGCAGATTCAGGTAGGTCTCAGGATCAACAGGGCTGAGTCGGATCGATTCGATAAATAGCGAGTAGGCATCATGAAATTTCTGTTTATAAAATGAGATTATACCAAGTCCACAATATGCAGGACCATTGGGACCATCAGTATCAACCGATTCGAGGAATTTATTTGCAGCCGCATTATAATTTCCGTCTTCAAGCAGTTTCTCAGCTTCACCCAAAATAGGACTGAAAAATCCGATACTTAACGCGCGTTTGGATTGGTAAATTTCATCTTTCATGCTGATTATTGTTTCGTAGATAATTCTTACATCATTTAATAATGGATTCATCTCGATAGCAGTGTTGAATAACGGGGAGACCTCGTCAATTTTACGCAATTTCAGTGCTGCATCGAACAGATTGACTAATGCATCTTCAAAATCACCTTTAAGTGAAACTGCTTTTGTAAATAACCGGTAGGCATCAATCCACTTTGATGTTGACCATGAGATAATTCCAAGATTGTTGTATGCTCTCCAGTTACTGGAATCTTTATCAATTATACTCAAGAGTATCTGGGTAGCATCCTGAATCTGACCGTTTGCGATTGCGGTTTCTGCATGGCTGTTTTCTTCACCGTACAGGCATTCAATATCAGATGTGTGTGTGTCCATCGAGCTCCCTTTCATCGGTATTGTTAGGTATGCTAAACATTATAAACGTTACAGATTGTTTCAATACAGATATTTATCCACAGGAACATATTGTATTAATATATATAACATCAGGTTGAAAAGGGAATAGTTGGAGGGTAAAATATTCAATTAAATTCAAGATTAGCCCCCTTGTATCTTCCGCAGGAATATAGGAGGACTTGAAGAAATAATCAGGCTCTTTACAAACATTCTACTTCCTCTGAACACTACCGTTTAAATGGGTGCGATCCATGTCGGTTATCATGATTATTATTGCTATGACGGTGAGGACGTCCCGGAAGAGATGCTGGGAAGCCGGGGACAGGTACTGGAACTGGTGCAATAATCGGAGGAACGGGAACCGGCACAGCATGTACACGGGGAACATGATGTGGCACAGGTACCGGCATCATCGGTGCAGGAAACGGTACACCAAAGCCTGGAACATTGGCATTTATATTGACATTAACGCGTACTCTGCTTTTACTTTTCGGTTGATGATTGTGAGAATTATCACTGCGATTTTCAACGATAACACGCTCTTCAATAATTTTTTCCTCCACAACCGGGGTTGGTATTGCAACCGGAACAGCAATAGGTATAATTGGAAAACCCCAGAGAACGCAGTAGCGTTTACTTAATTCAGGTTCAATCATATAACCGACCCGGCGAAACTGTTCATATTTTAATTTCCGTGGCGGTATCGGTAAGCCGGATACAGTAACAACGGTAGTATATCCGGGAGTAACTTCTGTTGGTTCGTTAAAGTCTGAGAGATTATAGACAATTACATTACCATCGTACGAATGAACATCGGTAACATTTGATGGTAGTGAATGTGAAACATAAAAATGGGATCCGTCAGGCTGTGCATATGCTACCGGAGTGTAAACAATATACGTAAAGTCGTCCGGCTTTTTGTGCTTTACATTAGAGATTATGCCACCGTGGAAAACTATTGGAAATATGTAGTGATTTTTTTTGTCTGATGAGTCAATGATGATAAGTTTTGTGTTTGGTTCGAGAGTCAGTGTACTTTTATTGGCAAATGAAATTTCGAGTGGTTTATCTTTTGATAAAATAGTGTCGCCGTAATACACTGGTTGTGATTTTTTAAGCGGTTTCCAGGAATCCGATTTTTGTGAAAAAACAGATGCCTCATCGGGTGATGTAACTTTTCCAAAACGGTTTTCGTTAAAGCAGGATGCATTCAAAATAACGAGTACTGACAATACAAAAAAGAACAACTTCTTCACAAATACCCTCCCGTATTTATTTGTAGCTGCAGATTTGCAGCTGTTTGCGTTTGCAAACCTGCACATTTAACACTCAAGAAAATATATGACGCATAAACGTTTTAAAACAGCTCAGTATAATATTATTAGTAACTTTTTAATTGACCGGGTTTTTATTTAGAACAGAACTTTTACCTGAAATGTATTTTAAAATAAAAATTCAGACAGGTGGATTTAAATGAAGATATTAAGAAAAATTTTTAGGCCACAGGTCTCATGTGCCGGGGCAGTGGTATTTAGAATTAATGGCACCACACTCGAATTTCTTGTGCAAAAATCGCGAAGAAATCCTGGTAAATGGGTTTTTCCCAAGGGACATGTGGAGAAGGGTGAAACAAAGGAAGAGGCTGCTTCACGAGAACTCATGGAAGAAAGTGGAGCCACAGGGAAAAATCTTGGTTTCCTGCATGACTTTCATCTTGAGTATTTGGATGAAATACAGCATGTTACTTTTTTTCTGTATCAATTTTCAGGTTTTGATGGGGAACCTGAAAAGGGAAGAGATCCAATATTTCTGGATGCCACCTCAGCATCCAGGCGTCTCACTACTTATGAATATTCACTGATGTTACAAATGGCAATTGAGCGTCTCAGAGATCAGGTAACAGATGTTCTGTGAAAGTTATTAGGTTAAATAAAAAATATTTAACCGTTTATTTAAAAAAATCAATCATTTAGAGAACGTAATTTTGTTCTAGATCTTTTCTTTTTTATTAAAAATGATTATATTTATCAAGGTAAAAATTGTATAATTGGGTGTACCTGTGTTACATCTGGCATGCAATGCAAGCGCTCGTTAATGTGTGTGATTGAATTACCGAAATGATGCCTGGAAGGATACTCGTATAAAAGCAACTGTTACATTTAAGTGTGAAAAAGTCTGTACATTCAATTCCGGTTTCGGTATGTTTAAAAAACCTTGCAATGTTGTAGTCATTAAACGTTTTGGAGAAAAAAATGGCTAAGGCTGCTTTGGCGCAATTTGAGGTCGATAATGCTGGTTCAATTTCAAAAACCGATATAAATTATTATAAAACGGTTTTTCTGGGTGAAATTGTTTCTGCATCAACCCTTGCGCCTCCGGGTGCTGAAGTCGATACGAGCTTACGCTGCAGGAAGCGTCCGGAGAGAAAACAATGTCATGGATTGATCCGTGTACAACTTCAGGAAGATCCTGTTGAATTGCGATGGTGGTGTCCGGTTTGTGGTGATAGTGGTACGATCAATTCCTGGAAAGGAATCCCCTGGAAAAAGAGCCATATTAGAACCTCCGATGACCACCAGACTGATGATCTTTGCGAAATACACCTCTCCTTTAAAGATTTTCAACTACTTCGACAAATATCAATTCTTGATGAGGATGCCGTTCGTGTTGTAAAAAATGCGATCAAGGTAAATGATGGGATGCTTTTACTTGGGAGAGCTGATGCCATTGATTCATTAATTGGTTATATCGCTTTTGAAGTAAACCATGAATCAAAGTATCGTCGTCAGTTGATACTTGAACGGTTATTTGATAAAATTTGCAGCGTTCTTAAGTGTCACTGGTAGCACCTCCGGTTGTATCAGGATAAATTTTCAAAACGTTGATCAGTTTTTGGTTGAATTAGACAATTCATCATCGATATAATCAATAATATATGGTTTAGTTTATTCAGGTATAATCTAAACCTTAATCGTTTAACCTTTATTCATTAACCGACAGAAATGACTGCGTATATGGAGACTGCGAGCAAAAAAATACCATTATCACAATTGAGACCTGGTATGTACATTGAGGATGTATTCAATGAGAATGAGTTGCTTCTTTTCAGCGCAGACATGATGGTTAGCGGCTATCATGAAATAGAGAGCCTTAAAAAACAGGGAGTATCATTCCTGTTTGTAAATGCAAAAAAAAGCAAAGGACAATCATCAGAGATCTTTAACGCTCCAAAAGATGGCGCATTTCCTGAACTGCCTAAAAAAAAGACGGATACAAGCGGTTTCCCCGAATTACCCAAAATCGTTATTGAGGATGTATCGGCTGGCCCTGATAATCTTGAAGAGTATGAAAAACAGTTAAAGAAGGCATTTAATGTGCGTCAGAAGACCGTATACACGGTAAGAAATATGCTCAGTGATATCAGGGCCGGCAGGGCATTTTCAATGCAGGCGGTCGCACATACCGTTGAAGAAATGGTTGAACAAATACTTGAGAATAACGATGTATCTCTAAGAATTTGCCAGCTTAAGAAGCATAGCTATAACACATATATTCATTCTGTTAATGTAGCGGTACTTGTGGCTGCCTTTGCAGCATCATTGGGTTACTCCAAAGATAAAATACTGGAGATCAGTATTGGTGGAATACTGCATGATATTGGAAAAGTAAAGGTACCGGAGCATCTGTTACGTAAAACCGGTGCCTACACTATGTCTGAACTTGAACAAATTAAGAAGCATCCTGTTTCTGGTGTTGATATAATAAAAAAAATGTCGCTGAAAGTTCCGGATTCAACATTTAACATAATCTTACAGCACCATGAACGTTTTAATGGCAGCGGATATCCTCAGAGATTAAAAGGTAAACAGATTGATGAAATGGCGCAGATTTGTGCAATAGCTGATGTGTACGATACGCTTACAAGCGAAACTAATCATCGCAAGTCCTGCCTTCCACAGGAAGCTCTTGCACTGATTTTTCAGGGCTGTGATGAAGAATATTCGAGAACTCTTGTAGAGTATTTTACAAAAATGCTTGGAATTTACCCCGTTGGCAGTTTTGTGAAACTGGCATCTCAGGAAATGGGGATCGTTGTAAAAATCAACAGAAAAAGTCTTTTGACTCCTCATGTGATGATACTCTTTGATTCTCATGAAAAACGCATAAGTTCACCTTATATCCGTAATCTTATGATTAATGGAGAGCAGACTGGAAACAGGATTGAATGTTCACTCAATCCGGAAAATTTCCAGGTCAATGTTGATCAGTTTATTACTTCGCTGTAAAAAACCATTTACTTGTCCGGCAACAACCTTTAACATATATTAAAGAACAGCCAGTTTACCCCTCTGGATGGATGCACAATTCTTCATTTCAGACCTCAACTTTAATGGTGAGAAATGAGACATCAAATCTGCTATGATAGAAATAATGTTCTCGGTTTACTGTATGGAACATGTATTGGTGATGCATTGGGGATGAAGTTTGATGGCTGTTCGAATGAATCGATTGCACCGCTTGAACTTGATTCAATTCTCAGCCAGACATCTGGATTGTACACCGGTGACACCCAGTTGAATATTTCAGTTTTGGAAGAAATGGTTGAGAATGGCGGGATAGACCAGGCATCTTTGGGAACGCGGATTATGAGCAGGTATTCACCATGGCGAAAATATGGTGGAGGGATGTTTATAGTCATTGAGCGATGGCGTGATGGTGAGTCGTTTTCAAAAGCCGCAGAATCACTCTATTCCGGTAATGGCAGCTATGGGGATGGTGCTGCTGTTAGGGCTGCACCGGTAAGTTGTTTTTTTAATATTGAGCAGAGTGATCTTCTTTTTGAACAGGTTACGTTGTCTTCAAAGTTGACCCATGCACATGCTATTGGTATCGATGGCGCCAAACTGCAGGCTTATGCAGCTCTGCTTGCGCTCAATAAGGTTGATCCATCAGAGTGGACCGGAATGATGTTTCAATTGCCTATTGATAGCTCGTTTAAAATCAAGCTTGGACAGATTGATTACTGCTTAAGAAATGATGCAACTCTAACTACCGTTATCGATACGATAGGTAATGGCTCGGATGCACTATCTGCTGTATCAGCAGCAATCTACTCTCTTATCCGAAATAAAGATTCATTTGTTGATGCAATTTTGTATGCAATAGAATTAGGTGGTGATACAGATACAATCGGAGCCATGACTGGTGCTCTTGCCGGAGCAATTCACGGGATGCGCAATATACCACAAACAATAATCGATAAGCTTGAAAATGGTCATGAAGGTGTGAAATTTATTGAATCTTTGGTTGATAAAGCAATGTAAATAACTTGCAATCGGAGTAACTTTGTGGTGTCGGATTGAAAAGTGTTAATTCGGAGGGAAGAGGATTCGAACCTCCGGTACAGAGTAAACCGTACGGCGGTTTAGCAAACCGCTGCCTTAAGCCACTCGGCCATCCCTCCAAAAAAAACAGTGCTTAAATATAATTTGATTGTCATTATGTGCGCAAGAAAGAAATGAAAATAAATTGATAAAAAATTTCTGAACAATTAAAAAATTCAATCCCTTACATTTTTTTAGTGCTTTGATCATGTAACAGATGTATACTTACAAATTGAATATCGGCAATGTTACTGCATTCTATTATGATTAAGCGTTTATTACAGTTTTTTAGAAAAAATTAAAGCCGGTTGTAACAGCAGACTGTTGTTCTTACAGTGAAAATACGTTATCATATACAATAAATTCAGTGATTGCTTAATGTCGGAGCTACATTTATTTGCGACCAAATATGATCTGGTGGAATATCAGGAGTGATATGGAGAGCAAGAATCTAAAGGAATCTTATTATCGATATCTAAGATATTTTTTAGCTAAAGATGAAAATACTGCTACTGCAAATGACAAGTACATGGCTCTTGCTTATGCTGTGCGTAGTGAAATGGTAGACAGTTGGATTCAGACACAGCGTAATTACGGTGAGAACAATGTAAGACGTGTTTATTTTTTGTCAATGGAATATGTTTTTGGAAAAAGTCTTCACCAAAACCTGATGAGTCTTGGAATTGAGGAACCGCTGACAAACGCGGTACGCTCTCTTGGTTTTTCAATAGATGAAATTTATGCGCAGGAAGATGATTTTGAGCTTGGAAACACTGGCAAAGGGCGTCAGGCGGTATGTCAGCTTGAGTCCATGGCGACACTTGGAATACCAGCGATGGCCTATGGTCTTCGATATGACTATGCACAGTTTCAGCAGGATATAAAAAACAGGCTTCAGGTTGAACGGCCACTGGATTGGCTTCACAGAGGGCATCCATGGGAAATTATCCGACCTGAATATTCATGCTCAGTACAATTTGCCGGAGATTGTAAACCGGTTGAACCTGAAGGATCAACACTTTCTCAGTCCGAGTGGAATGGTGCAGAACTGATTCATGCAGTTCCTTATGATTTTCCAATACCGGGTTTCCGGAATAATGTTGTAAACACATTAAGGCTCTGGTCAGCAAGGGCATCAGAGGAGTTCCTTCCGGATTATGCAAATCATAACGACTATATTCGTGCATGCGAAGAGAAATCTCAGCTTGGAAGAATTACAAAAGTTCTCTTTCCTGATGAAGACGTAAGACGCGCTACTGAATTGAGAATGAAACAGCAATTCTTTTTTATCAGTGCAGCATTACAGGATATTCTTCGCAGGTATAAAGTTAGGAACTCATCTCTTAATGACCTCGATAAAAAGATAGTCATTCAATTAAATGGAAGCAGATGTGCACTGGCTATTCCGGAAATGATGCGATTGCTGGTGGATGTGGAGCGTATGCCATGGGATAAGGCATGGGCTATTACAAAGAATATTTTCGCCTACACAAGCTACGCTGTGATTAGAGACAATCTTGAAATGTGGCCAGTGTACAAAGTCGCACAAATTCTGCCGCGTCATATGCAGATTATTTTTGATATCAATCAGATACATCTTGAATCACTTCGTACCAGGTTTGATTTATCACCTGAGCTTTTAAGGGAACTCTCTTTGATTGAAGAAGGTGAAGTGAAGCGTATACGGCTTGCTAATCTGGCTATTGTAGGCGCTTTTTCAGTTAATGGCGTATCAATAGAACAATCTGATGTATTGTCCCAAAAATTATTTCCTCAATTTTCGAACCTTTTTCCTGAACGATTTAATAACAAGACTAACGGTGTTTCGCATCGCAGATGGTTGTTGTGCGCCAACAAAGGACTTGTTAATCTGATTGAGAGGAAAATCGGAAGTAAATGGACCAAAAATCCATCAGAGTTAAGGAATCTGGAAGATTATTCAAATGATATGGCATTTCTCTTTGAAATGAGAAATATTAAAAAAGCGGCAAAGGAATCTTTTGCAAAGAATGCAGAAAAATACTCGTTACTGAAAATTAATACAGATGCACTCTTTGATGCTCATTGCGGTAAGATTCACCCGTACAAGCGACAGGTTTTACACCTCTTGTTTATTCTCCACCGGTATATTCAAATTAGTAATGGAGTTCTTCCAAAAGTAAAGAGAGTGCATATTTTCGCCGGGAAAGCGTCTCCGTCAGATTATTTGGCGAAACAGATCATTCACCTGATAAATCTGGTCGCTGATCTGATAAATAATGATTCGGTTGCAAGTCAGTACATTCAAGTACTTTTTATTCCGAATTTTGGTATGAGCCTGGCCGAAAAAATTATTACATCTGCAGATCTGAATGAACAGATTGCTACCGCCTCCTTTGAACCGTCTGGTTCGTTTTCCCTGAAGTTTGCATTGAATAATTGCCTTACCATTTCAAGCAGGTGCGGTGCAAATCTTGAACTTGCAGAAAAAATCGGCGAAAACAATATATTCATGTTTGGAAAGACATCCGCTGAAATAATGAAATTGCCAATGTACAAACCTGCAGATATGATCAATTCTGATAATCGACTGAAAAGCATATTCTTACTGTTCGACAAAATGCTGGCCTCAGTTTCAGACGGGCATTCAATATTTCCACTGCTATCATCTATACGGGATACAGACCGGTACTTTGTGTTAACTGACTTTGATGATTATGTAAGGGCTCAGGATGCCGTAGATATTGCTTATGGTGATTCAATGGTATGGAATATGAAATCGCTGTTAAGTATTGCCCGTTCATCGTGGTTTTCGAGCGATCGCGCAGTTCGCGAATATGCGAAGGAGATCTGGAAAGTTCCATCATTATGAAAAAAGAAACTAAACTTACTGGTATTCCTGTTGTTTCCGGTTGGGGGCTTGGATCTGCTTATTTT
>JAAZBG010000339.1 GCA_012513915.1 Fibrobacter sp. | reverse complement strand
TGATCGAGTTGCGACGAACCGTGCCGGACCTGAACGACGTCCGCAGCAGTCTGAGCATTCGGGTGGATCACGTCGGGCAATGGCTCATCGTTCGCAGGGGCCGCGTGAGTCTGCTGGTGAACTTTTCCGACGCACCTCGTGAGTTGCCGCTGGCCGACGGAGCGCCGACGGCGGTGCTGTTGTCGTCGAACCCTATTCCGATCAAAGGCCGTCAGGCGTTGTTGCCGCCGCGGTGCGCCGTCGTCCTGGGGCCTGCCGAGTACGCCCCATAGGAGGCCGAGATGCCCATCAGTGATGCCGATGCCGTTCGCTTCGCACTGCCCGGGGCCACCGATCACGGGGGCGGTGTGGTGAGTTTCGCGATTTTCGCACCGCGGAAGAACTCCGTCCACCTGCTGGGCGACTTCAATGATTATCAGCCCGGCGCCGACGCCCTCAGTCAGAGAGAGCCCGGCTATTGGGTGGCCGTGAAGCATCTGCCGACCGGTCCGGCCCGCTACCAGTTCCTCATCGACGGGGACTTGCTGATCTGCGATCCGTACGCCCAGGGGATCGAGGAGGCGCCCGGTCGAGACGAGCCGGCGGCGGTGATCGACGTCGGCAGACCGATCTACCAGTGGCGGAATGAAGGGTGGCAGCGGCCGCCTGTGGAAGACCTCATTATCTACGAACTTCACGTTGGAGACTTCAGCCCGGAAGGCGTCTTCCGCGGCGTCACGGATCGGCTGGATTACCTGGAGGATCTGGGCGTCAACGCGCTGGAATTCATGCCCCTGTGCGAGAAAGACCCTGACGAGTACTGGGGCTATAAGCCCATGTATCCTCTGGCGGTTCGGCGGGATATGGGCTCCTTCGAGGATCTGCTGACGCTGATTGACGAGGCCCACGGGCGCGGGATCGCGGTGATTCTGGATCTAGTTTTGGCGCACACGGCCGTCCGTCACCCATTCAATCGCATGTATCCTTACGAAGAAAGCCCGTGGTACGGGCCGGGGCTGGGGGAACCGAACCAGTTCGCCTTGCCGACGCTGGATTTTTCGAAGCCCGCCACCAACTCCTTCATTCGCGACG
The DNA here is from genome assembly GCA_012513915.1 of Fibrobacter sp. Lineage (GTDB taxonomy): Bacteria > Fibrobacterota > Chitinivibrionia > Chitinivibrionales > Chitinispirillaceae > JAAZBG01. The sequence goes on along the minus strand of JAAZBG010000339.1, from coordinate 513 downwards.
TGCAGAGCTACTGGCTGCGCGTGTTGCACGTGGACGGTTTCCGCTACGATTACCTCCCCGGCATCGGACAAGACCTGAACGGGCAGGGCGTGCCGTACCTCATGAGCGTGGCGAGGGACATTCGACCGCGGGCGTACCTGATCGGCGAGTATATTCCCGAAGTCCCCGACACAATCGCCCACAGCGATATCGACGCGGTGTGGCACGAAAGGTTTCGCATCGCACTTCAGACCTTGCTGACGGGGAAAGATGTCACGCCGTACAAGGCCGACCGGTTCGCCGAGGTTGTCGCGGCCTTCGACCCGGCAACCCAAGGGTATGGGCGAAGCGGCCGCATGATCAACTACGCCGAATCGCACGATCTGCCGCGAATCATGCAGGCTCTCGCCGACGCCGGGCTTCACGGCGACGACGCACGGCGCAGAAGCGCCCTGGCCGCCAGCGTTCTGGCGACGCTGCCGGGGGAGCCCATGCTCTTTCACGGGCAGGAGTGCGGTTTCCTATCTCCCAAGC
>JAAZBG010000073.1 GCA_012513915.1 Fibrobacter sp. | reverse complement strand
TGTTGTTGATGTCAAGAACAGTTTTGGCAGTGGCGAGGAACTTGAGATAATTCCGGTGCAGCAGTCACTTGAACCATATCCGGTTCAATTTACAAAAATTACAGATCTGTCCGGTAATCAGATCGAACGTGCGCCATCAAGCAGGCTTGTTATCGGTATCACAGAGAAGTGTTTACGGATTGGTGATATGATACGCCGGACAACTGACGCATAGGTGTCAATTGACAGCTTTTGCATCACCCTTACCTTTTTGTTAATATATTAATAATATCCCTGTTTTCATCTGTTCCGTTCAGAATTCCGAAATCTCCGCGCATATCCCAATGTGTAAAGGCGATACCGAACTCCCTGAATACAGAGACAACATCACGGTACCAGTTGCACTTGATATCGTGTGGAGTATAACGAATGCATCCGAATTCGCCGCAATGGAGATTAATTCCAGTTTGCTCTCTTTTGTCTGTAGCTGGCCTGATTTTATCGATAATGGTGTTTCTGTCGATATAATAATTCTCTCTTTGCACAGAGGATCGAACCGGTTCTGCAAGTGAATCGACGGTAACAGTATCAACCGGAAAACCCGGATAGTTGATCGGACCATCATAACCGAATAGATTAGTCCATGATGCCCTGTAGTGAGTGACAAGCATCGGATCATAGAAATGAAATGAAAGAAGCTGGTGTGTATCGTTTGGAACCTCAAGATCACTGAATGTATCGGTTTTGCAGTACCAGTTGGAACCGAGTATTATTGTCCTTGAATTGTCAAGAGACCGGAGGTGACTGAAGATCGCGGAACTGACCCTGTTCCAGTCTTCATTGTTCTCTGCTTTGGGCTCATTAAGAATCTCAAAAGCCAGGATTCCGGGACTCCATTCCTGTAAACGTTCGTTTAATTGGGACCATAATGACGCAAAATGATCGAGCTCTTTTTTGTCGGTATAGAGAACCGGCTGCTTGAAATCATTGAAATAGTGTGATTTCAAAATATGCATGTCAACAATAACACGGAGATTCTGCCGCGTACAATGGTAGATACCATTATTCAGAAGGTCGAAAGCCTCATTGTCGGCTGTGCCGTTTTCCAACCATAATTGTGCTTCATCAACAGGTATCCGCACATGGTCAAAACCTGAATCTGTAATGTGTAAAATATCATCTTTTGTAAATCTGTCTGCACGGGCGCTGCCATGAAGATCGCTTTGACTAAGCCAATGCGAAATATTAATTCCGGAAAAAATCATGAACGATGATGTACTGCTACCCATAATTGACTATCCTAAAAAAATAGTTATGCATACTGACTGTAATCTAATTCTTTGTCAATACTATTAAAAATACACAAAAAAAGAATGTCTGGATATGAATGAGTAGTGTTGTCATTAAACAAGACATATAACACTTGTATTTAATTTGCTACATAAAGCTCAATATTTTCATACTTCATACGTTATCTGATTAATTGTAAACAAATCACTTTTATTTCAAGCAACACACGAGTATATTGACTTTTTTAATGGTTGTCACGGGAGTGTTTTTACAGATATACTTTAGATAGCGCACGAATGATTTTAAGTATTGAGTATGTGCATGAGATTCTGACAAGCGAGGTGTTCTTATGGATAAGAAGAAGAGTTTCATAATCATTAAGTTTAGTGTACTGATTGCTTTGTTTCTGGTTGTATCGTGTATGCATAAATTTGTTGAAACCGATGACGAGAATGAAAACCTTGTATTTCTTCGTTGTTCCGTTCATGGTGAAAAACCAGAAGTCCCGAATGCACAGCGATTCGGTTTTTTCTCAAGCAGGCTCTGGGAAAATTATGAGGATAATCTCAGGGATGAGATTAATGTATTTGGTGCAGTTCCAGGCTATGTACTCTGGTACATCCAGATGGGTGACGGATTTCCCCTACAGGTTACCGAGTCAAACAAGGAGCTTGGTATTTACACGGTAATCAATCAGGATCTTAAGAATGATCAAATGACAAGTAATGAAAATGAGAATATTCTAAAAGAGATTGTTGATGGCAAGTGGGATAATTATTTCAGAAAAATGGCTCGTCAGGCAAAAGAACTTGATATGAAGGTATATTACCGGTTTGGTTATGAGATGAATGGTGACTGGTTCCCCTGGGGTAAAAAAAGCTCTCTTTTTAAAAACGCATGGCGGCACACATATAAGATTTTCAAAAAGGAAAAAGCAGATAATGTCCTGTGGATATTCAGTCCGAGTGTAGTATGGGGGCTTCAGACATTCGAAAAGGATATTTATCCCTATTATCCCGGTAGTGATTATGTTGACATTGTAGCACTTGATGGTTATAATTTCGGTGATTATCATGACAGGTACCATCAATGGGAATCTTTTCACAAAGTGTTTGCACGGTCGGTGTCCGGGTTGATGAACTTAGGCAAACCGATGTGGATCGCGGAAATTGGGTGTCCATCCGATCCGAGGCGTCACTATTGGCTTCGTGATTTTCTGGACTTTTTTGATTCGAATAACTGTTTTGAGGTTTTTTTGTGGTTTAATGAATATAAAAAAGGCGAACCGAACTTTCGCATTGATGCTGATGCTGAATCACTTAAGATTTTTCGTGCCTGGGCTCAAAAGTCTAATGAACGTGATAGAAATAATGCAAATATGGCATTACGCCATTAGGTAAATTCTTATATAAACAAAGAATAACCCCAACAAAGGTCGCACTATTTGTACTAAAATTGTAAGGGCTACAGGGACTGGTTTTAAAACTGCCTTGAGTGGACTTATAAAACGTTCAGGCATTATTGTCCTTTTACTCTCCGGATTTGCATTTGTTCATTCAACACAACCTGATGATTTTTCAGCGTTGCTGATTCCTTTAGGTGAAGTTAGTGATAGTAATGGCATATTAGCTTCATTAGATGCTCTTGTGCAGGAAATTGATAAAAAAGAGCGCGAACTGTCAAGTTTGGAGCATCAGGCTCATGGCACATTTGATAAGGCTGCAAATGAGCGGATTCGTAAAGCCAGGGCAGAACTCCGCGAGCAACAGCTTTTGTTTGAGCGGCTGGTGGTTGATGTGGATGTCAGCGCTTTTTCTGAAAAAACCGAGGTGAAATTCGATTGGCAGCAACAAGTCGGCAAACTCCTCGAGCCAATTATGGCAGAAGTGGAGTTCGCTACACGTCAGTCCCGTGCCATTGGAGAGCTGCGTGCACAAATTTCCACAATCACCGAAGAACGTGATATCTCTTCACAAGCTCTTGCAAATCTGGACAAGCTGGTTGGTGATTCTGTTTCACCTTTACTGAACGAACGTCTGGAAAAAATGCGTAAGCTCTGGAAACAAAGATTTCAGAGTGCACAGGATCGTTTGAACGCTCTTAACAACGCACTGGAGAATAAGTTAGCTGAACAGCAATCTCCATTTGATGCCAGCGTGACCTATCTTCGAAATTTTCTTCGCACCCGGGGGCAGAATCTTCTTTTGGGAATTATTGCGTTCTGCGCTGTGTTTTTTGGTATAAGGTTCCTTATGATTGCCTGGGGGATGATATGGAAACATAAAAAAAAGGGAAGTCGGCTTGTATTTATATGCATACAGGCTTTGCGCATTTTGGGTGGGGTTGCGGCCATGCTCATGGTTTTCAGCTTTACAGCTGATTGGTTTCTTCTTGCTGTTGCGCTCATTTTCCTGATTGGTATTGGTTGGGCCAGTTTTAAAACATTACCGCAAAATATTGAAATACTGCAACTCATGATGAATACCGGAGCCGTTCGGGAAGGCGATCGAATAGTTTTGGATGGCATTCCATGGCTGGTTGAAAGTATTGGTCTCAGAGCACGCATGGTCAATCCGCTGCTTGATGGCGGTGTGCAGATGCTGCCACTTAAAATGCTGCTTGGAAAGTATTCTCGTCCTCCGGGAGAATCTGAAGTATGGTTTCCATGCCGAAAGGATGACTTAGTACAGGTTGATGGAAAGACGGGACGTGTACTATCTCAGACTCCAAGTGCAGTACAGATTGCTGAGGTTGATGGCGCTTTGAACATTTATCAAACTCCTGCATTTCTCGCTCTTAACCCCCGGAATATTTCAGCGAATCTGCGTGTCGCCATTACCTTTAGAGTGGATTATAAACATCAGGCAGAATGCACCACACATATCCCTGAAGTGATGTTGAGCAGCTTGAAAAGAGAATTGCCTGAAATTGTGGATCCTGCAAATATAAAAAATATCTTTGTGATGTTCAAATCAGCGGGATTATCATCACTGGATTATGAAGTCTGGGTTGATCTCACTGGTAATGCAGCATTGGATTTCAAAGTTGTCGAGTTTCATGTACATCGTATTCTGGTTGATACCTGCAATAAAAACAAATGGTCGATACCTCTGAATCAGGTGATGATTCATCAGGGATAATCCAGAAATATAACAGGTGGAAATACATCAATTTCGCAAATAAACTGTCGTGCTTGAAAACGTTCCCCTTGCATTACACTTTCTCACAAATTAGTTTAAAACTCTTTTCGTATAAAATTCAAGTCAAGGGAATTCCCGTTTGAATCGGGAGCGGACCCGCCACTGTGTTATTCGTTATACATTGTTGAATCCACTGTCATGGACAGATATGATGGGAAGGGGACAATGGCTGATCGTGTTGTCAACGATCAGACGAATATAAGCCAGGAGACCTGCTTGAAAAAAAACGGCTCTAAACTGGATTGCAATTCAGTTTTCAGAGTTTTACTCTGTACGGTCTTCGTGGAATAAGACCGGAGGATTCTTGGTTGAATGAATTGTCTTAACAAAAAATCCATTTTCCAGTTATTACAGGATGAAAATTCAGAAACTGATATTTCTGAATTGCTGCGTGTCATGTTGTATTCTGTAACAGTTTACTTTTTTTTGTTAAAGAAAGATATTTTTATCCTAAATTCCGCGATCCAACTGCGGATTTTAGGTTTATATGCATTCGTGATGAATGTTGTTTACAAGGGAATATAAGTATATGAGGAAAATAACACTTGTAACGGGTGGCGTACGAAGTGGAAAAAGCAGTTTCGCTGTATCATATGCAAAAAACAAAGATGGTAGGAAGGTGTTTATTGCGACAGCTGTTCCATTCGATGACGAAATGAGAAAAAGAGCTGAAAATCATCAACTGGAACGTGGCAAATTGTTTGAAACGGTTGAAGAACCGTATGAGCTGGCAGATGCAATTACACGAGTCCATTCGATGTATATGATAACGGTTGTCGATTGCCTTACGGTATGGATGGGTAATCTGTTTTACAAACATGAACAGAACACCGGACTGATATCTGCTGAAATTGAAAAATTTGTTACGGCTTTAAACTGCGTTCAGTCTGAAGTAATACTTGTGACAAATGAAGTGGGGTGGGGGATTGTTCCTGAGAATAAACTTGCCCGTGAGTTTCGGGATATGAATGGGTTATTAAATCAGAAGGTTGCTGCAATTGCAGATAATGTTATTCTATCAGTAAGCGGCATTCAAATTAATATAAAGGGAAACAGGTTATAAAATGTCAATTGAATCAATGGATTACCAATCAGAACTGGCAAATAAAATAAGGGCACATCTGAATGATCTTACAAAACCGGTTGGAAGTCTGGGGCGTCTTGAGGAGTTCGCTTTACAATATTGTATGATTAAACAGAATGAAGATGCCGGCTTAAACAGATTAAAAATGTATATTTTTGCAGGAGACCATGGTGTTACAGAGCAGAATGTATGTCCATATCCAAAAAGTGTTACCTGTCAAATGGCTGCAAATATTGCATCGGGCGGTGCAGCAATAAGCGTTTTGTGTAAAAATTCAGACATTGATCTTTCAGTAGTCGATATGGGTGTTGATGCCGATTTAACATATACACCAAGGCTCATAAATTGTAAAGTTGCCAGAGGTACAAAAGATTTCAGTCGCGGTTGTGCGATGACCTCTGATGAATGCCGGGACGCACTTGACCATGGAAGAAGGCTTGCAAAGGAATCCGGTGCAGACCTGCTTGGTGTTGGCGAAATGGGAATCGGCAATAGTTCATCAGCGTCGGCATTATATGCAATGCTTTTAGGGATCGAACCACAACGGACTGTCGGTGTGGGAACCGGATCACTGGGAGTGATGCTTGAGCGGAAAAAACAGGTGATCGCATCGTCGGTTGCGATGCATCGTAAAGAGTGGAATGGTGATGCACTTGAGGCATTGCAGCGTGTTGGTGGTTATGAAATTGCCGGAATTGCCGGAATGATTCTTGGTGCAGCAGAAAATGCAATTCCGGTTGTTGTTGATGGATTTATTGCCGGAGCCGGGGCGCTTGTTGCAATGAGGCATGAACCGAAGGTAAAACAGTATCTGTTTTTCTCACATGCATCGGCTGAACAATTTCATAAAGCATTTCTTGAAATAGAGGGGCTGAGGCCGATACTGGATCTTGACATGCGATTAGGTGAGGGCAGCGGGGCTGCCATTGCCATGCAGATTGTAAAGCAGGCAATGAATTGTTATCATCAGATGGCAACATTCAGCAGTGCCGGTGTTTCAAAAGAGGTATAGATGATCAGCCGTTGTGTTACATCATTGCGCATTTTGACAACGATTCCGGTGCCGGGGAAAGATACTCCTCATGTTGCATTATCAATGCCGTTTTTTCCCCTTGCAGGATTTTTAATTGCGCTTGTGATGTATTCTGTTTATCTATTGGTAGATTATTGTCAACCACTGGTACCGTTAAGCGGGATACTGCTTACGGGGGTGCTTTTTCTTGTGACCGGTGGTTTACATTTTGATGGATTTGCGGATTGTTGTGACGGATTTGGCAGCGGCAAAGCAAAAGAGAAAATACTATTGATTTTCAAGGATTCAAGACTGGGTACTCATGGTGTTGCCGGACTGTGTATCGATATCCTGTTACGGATCACACTGTATAAATGGTACGTAGAACAACACTGTTTCATGGTAATACTTGTTAGTCTTGTTATGTCAAGAGCGTTTCAGGCACTTGCTTTGTCACGTATGAAATCTGCCACACCAGGTCAGGGGATTGCATCACACTTTTGTCAAAGCGGGTCTGGATGGCAGGTTGTGTTGTCAAATGTGCTGGTCTTTTCATTGTGTATCGCTATCGCTTCAAACCGGCTTGTAATTGCAGGTAGTATTGTGGCGGCGTTTATCGCCGGAACGATATTTATGATGTATTGCAGGAAAAGGATTGGCGGGGTAACCGGTGATTGTATTGGTGCGCTTAGCGAGATTTCCGAAGTAGTTATATTAACCGGTGGAGTTATTGGTTTATCATATCCTGCAATATGAGTTGCGTCGTTTGCTGCAAATGTATACTCTATGCAAAACTGTATGATGTTTCCGGAAAATATTGTTGCATAAACCTGAAACGGGTAGTTATATTTAATAGGTTTTGCGCAAATTGATAGTAAATTTGTTAAAACTGGTTTGTACCACTATACATAACTATTGTAAGGAGCAAAAATGTTCGGTTGTCACTTAGGTAAGCTGTTTCAGGTTTCGATAGCTGGCGGATCATATCAGGAGGGTCTTACAGCATTACTTCAGGGTGTTCCATCAGGAATGGAATTTACAGAACAAGAAATCTATGGTGACTTGCTTCTTCGTAAACCTGGTGCAGATGAACTTTCATCACCCAGAAAAGAGCCTGATCTGCCTATTATCTATACCGGTACTAACGCTGCCGATACCATTGAGGGTGCTGGAAATGAGAATCATACCAATGGCAGTCCGATGACAATTCTTATTCCAAACCTCGATCGTCATTTTATCCATATCAAGCAGTATCAGGATACTAACAGGACACCACGCCCGGGTCATGCTTCGTATGCGTCATTTATGAAATATGGTGCGGACGATGATGCAATCGGGGCTGGAATATTCAGTGGCCGTTATACATCTGCAATTGTTGCTGCGGGGTATATTGCAAAGCAGGTATTGAAAAAGTGTGGCATAAATGTATTCGCATATGTAAAAGAGATGGCAGGGGTTGCCTGTCCGGAGATTGATTCCGGAATCATTGCTCAGAAGTGTGCTTCCTACAAAAAATTCAGAGCGGATTACGATCCTTTTTATCAGCAGGTTTATGTAAGTGGCAGAGTACAGACCAAGATGCGTTTCTTAGAAAAAATGGCACTGTTTGCTCAGATTGAAAAGGAGATCGATCCGATCAGAGATACCGCAAAAACATTTACACGAAAAGAGATTGAAGCGGCTTATGGTGTTCATCATGTTGTAAATTGTCCGGACCTTGAGGCCGCTCAGGCTATGCTTGATGCCGTTAACAGGATAAGCGCAAGGGGTGATAGTGCCGGAGGTGTTGTTGAGATTATCGCTACTGGTGTACCGACAGGTCTTGGTGAACCGGTTTTTGATAAACTCGATGCAGAACTTGGCAGAATGCTTGGAATCGGTGCGGTTAAAGGTGTTGAGAATGGAGCCGGTTTCAAAGTGAAGGATATGACTGGCTATCAGAGCAATGATAGAATGCATTCAGAGAATGGGACCGTTATTTTCGACTCCAATAATGCGGGTGGTATTACTGGCGGACTTGCAACAGGTCAGGATATAGTAATGCGTCTCGCGGTTAAATCAACGCCGACAATTGATAGAAAACAGAATACTATTGATAAGTACACAAATCAGAATACTGAACTTGCAGCGATCACCCGCCGTGATCCGACAATCGTAGCCCGTATCTGGCCGGTTGCTGAGAATTACACGGCAATGGTTCTTCTGGATCATTTGATTATGCACTATGGATATCAGACACTTCGTTCTGTTATCAGTAAATAATTTAAGGTAACGACGCCTGTCCCCGGACGTCGTTACCGCTGTAACTCATCGTCGATCACGAATCACATCTTTGTTTTGTTTGAATGAACTTACAAGTGTTATATTTACACTAACCTTCATACGTATTATTTCTATTACCTGTTTGGGAGAGACGAGTGAGTATGGTTATTCGCTTAATTAATGTTTCGAAGCACCTGATCTTATCCATTGCTCTTTGCGTAGCTGCGTCATTTGCACAGGGGGTACCTGCCGGAGCACTTCTGGATGCACCATCGACACCTCAGGAACAGCAACCAGTTGATTTGCCACTGATTTCATCAAATGAACCGTTAGTTAAACTGAGTGGTGCGCCGGCGATTTTGATTTCGCGACCAACTTATGCACCGTATTCCACTGAAGAAAAAACGATGTACATATCGTCTGTTTCTCAGGGGTATTTCTATCTTAAATTAAGCGCATTAACCGGGTATCAGGTCATTTCGATGGATAAGGCGGCAAAAAGTATTCCTTATTATCATGATCATACAAGAAGAATTTCCAAAAATGCCTACATTGAATCGGCAAAGCACCTGGGGGCATCATACCTTATTTATCAGGAATACGAACCACAGGGAAAAAAGACCCGTTACAATATCGAACTGTACTCAATTGTAGATAATCAGCGTTTAGTTTCAAAGAGCCTTATAGTTGATTTGCAAAAATTTGAAACCTCGCTTGAAGAGGGGCTTGGGGCGGTAGTAAATGCACTACCAAATCAGATCTCTGACTACACACGTGAGTTTTTTACTGCTTCTGTTTTGGGAGATAATCCGAAAATTGTTGAGACCTTTGGAAACACGTTTGCATCAATAGGTGACTTTTCTGAAAAACGGGCATCAGCGGTCTCAGGGGAGCTTGAAAAGTTAGCGAACGGAAATAAAAAATTTCATCTTGCCCAAATGTTAACAGCTTATGCCTGTGCTGGCGGACAACGCTATGACAAGGCAATTGAATATCAAAATGAGCTTATCAGTTCATTTGGTGTATCGAATCCGTCATTATATCTTGATCTGGCGGCGTATCAGGTAGGCGCTAAGAGTTATGATATGGCACTGTCGTCTGTTGACAATGCAGCCAAAGAACCATCGCTGAAACCTCAGGCAATTACTGCACGTGCTGAGATCTATGAGGCTAAGGGTGATTATAAGCAGGCTGAGAATTACTACTTACAGCTTCTTTCTGAAGGCGGAGAGAATGGCCTTATTTATTTTAAATTAGCACTTGTAAATATCGCATTAAATAATATATCCGGTGCAGATTCTTATCTGTCTAAAGCAGCAAGTGCCGGGTATAAGCTTGACAGAGGCAGCTATTACGATATAGGTATGCGGTATATTGAACTGTCCAACAATGAAAAAGCAATAGAAGCTTTTAAAAACAGTCTGGCTATAACTCAGGACTACGAACCTGCCTGGCAGCAACTTGCGAAACTGTATATGGCTATGGGACGAAAAGCCGATGCTGCTGAGTGTTATGTGAGTTTGTTTCAGATCAATAACAATGCGTATAAAGATGATCTGTTGCTTGCCGGGGAAATCTACGAGGAGCTGAATCAGACTGAAAAAGTCAAGGATGTTTATTCGCTCTTTCTTGCCCGAAAGTTTGTCAGTGCTACCGTATCGGTAAAGCTTGCAAAACTTGAAGCTGCAGATGGAAATTGTGAAAAAGCAACAGAGCTTGTCTATGGACTTGAATCTAACAGTAGTGTTTCGGATGATGTTCGTGCTATTAATCAGCAATGTGGAAAACCGGATCGCAGAGTAACAATTCCAACTGGCAGTGAATATAGTAAAACAAAACCAATCGTAAAAGTCTGGAGAATTGCGTCACTGGTACTGGCCGTTGGTGGTGCAGGTGCAGGATACTTCTTTGATACAAGGGTTGCCGCAAAGCAAAAAGATTATTCGAATTTACAATATGATGCAAGCCAGAAGATATCGGATTACACCGATAATGTTTTAAAGTTGCATAAGGATATTGAAAATGCACAGCGCAACAGGGATCTTTGCTACGCCGGGGCAGGGGTGGGCGGACTGAGTCTTGCTTTGTCAATCACTTTGCCGATAATTTTTACCGATAAGTGAGGTGGTGAGTACTATGAACAGCATAATTAGAATTGTTTCGTTACTGATACTCGGTTTATTTGTACTGTGTACAAAGGTTGATTTCAATAATCCACTTGATCCCAGTGGTGCCTATGATCCAGATATGGCAAGAGATGAAGACGGAAATGGGGTGGCTGATTATTTTGAAGATGATGATGGCGATAAAGTCATTAATGGTAAAGATCCTGACTGGAAAAATTATATAAAAGATACGGTTCCGCCTAAATTTTCAATGAAAGGTGGGGATGAGGTTAAAGTAAATCGCAGTACTGAGGATGTTCTGAAAAAATATACTGAGTTCAAGAATCAGGTAAAAGCAGAAGATGCTAAAGACGGTGATGTAACTAATCGGATAACCATTTATCCGCCGGAGGTATCGACACTTGTTGATGAAATATACAGTGTAATTTTTATTGTAACTGATATTGATAATAATGCAGATACTATTCAAAGAACATTTATAGTGTATACGCCTGTTGAAATTGATACTGTTGGACCACGTATATTCATTAGTCCTCAACTGGATACTATCCCGTACAATCTGGGTGACTCGTATAATGAACCTACAGTTTCGGCTTTTGATGTTGTTGATGGTGATGTAACAAGTAGTATTAAAAAAACTGGTGCTCCAAATATGGACAAGGTTGGAGTGTATCCAATAGAATATACTGCAACGGATAGTTCGGGCAATTCAACGAAAAAAACGATTTACATTAATGTATCTCCGGAAACTTCTGAAGACAGAATATATCCTGTTATTACTCTTATAGGCGGGGATACTATAAAGCTTGAAAATGGTGCTGCGTGGGTTGAGCCAGGCTATACTGCAAGTGATAATAAAGACGGTGACATTACAAGCAAGGTTTCTGTTGATTCAGGTTCGATCACAGGTTCAAACAGAACAAATATACTTTGTAAAGTAATGTATCATGTTACTGATAACGCAAAGAATTCTGCAAGTGCATCCAGATTTGTGCTGTTTGGCACAATTGAAGTTGACATTCCACCGAGCTTCTACCTTGATGGAAAACTTATTTCAGGTGAAACATCATATTCTCTAAACCTGAAAAGCAGGACTAAAACAATAACAGCAATAGATAAAGATGATAAGGATATTTCATCAGACATTAAACGTTCTGGTGATTTCGACAGTGCAAAAACAGGTTCGTATGTGCTTACTTATTCAGTCAAAGATAAGAATTTTGTCGAGGCCACGTTGAAAGTTACGATAACTGTGGTCGACCCCAACAAAGACACTACCAAACCGGTTATAAAAATTAAAGGCAACAATCCGGATACTGTAAATGTTGATAGTGAGAAGGAGTATGCGGATGCAGGTGCTACTGCAACCGATGTTGTCAATGGAAGAAAGGATACTCTGGATGTGACGGCAGAAGGCACTGTCAATCTAAAGGTGGCTGGAACGTACAAAATTACCTATACAGCAGTTGATGGTGCAGGTAATGAGGCAACAGCTGTTAGAACTGTTGTTGCCAGAGATGTTTCTGGTAATTTATTACTGAAATATGGTGTTCCTGGTAAAGCGCCATTGGCAACAGTAAATCAGGAATATACTTCTTTCAGTATCGATGGGGATGGTCCTGCTTTTTCAGACATAAAATCCATGTCAATTGACTGGTCGTACACTGAATATTATAAAAATTTAAATTCGTTCTCTATTAACACAAAGTCAAATCAGTATATCAATTTAATGACATCGACAAACACGTTTAAATCAGCTTCTCCGTTGGTAACGTTTACTGGAACTGGTTTAGCAGATCTTAAAGGGACGTTTTGGGTCACTGTAATTGATGATGAGATGATATGGGTAGAAGAAAACGGTGAATATGCTATCGTTTGGAAACAATGATAAAAGATTGATATAAGATTGATGATTGTATAACTGGGATAATCTGCAAAGAGATTATCCCAGTTGTTTTTTAACCCTTTACCACATAGTTCACTCAATGAATATTTTACTTGTAAAACCTGGTGCAGAGCAATTTGCAGTTGACGAATGTAAGCTGCACGGTAGTGATGCTGTCTCAACTATATCCGGTATTGTTACTACCGGATCTTCTGGTATCACCAGTCAGAAGCTCTGTTTCCCGTTCTGGAGTATCAATGATGTCACAGAGATTAATTATTCCGGAAATGTAAAAATTCATGATGCTGTCTGCAACTGGTTTTGTGATCAGATTCGAACTGTTCGAATTGATACACCATGGCCGCTTTTCTTTCTGACAAAATCAGAAAACGGCTTTACTCCTGATTTGTCACGTCAGGAACGCATAAAAGATCTCCTGAAAAAAAGAATTTCCAGAATAGCAAAACTCGCAGACTGGAATTACCCGAAAGTTGACATGCCGTTAGATGGACTATTTGTTGTTGATGTAAAGGAATACAATAAAGTTTACATTTCAAGAAATGCAGTATTTGGCGGACAGCGGCGGATGAAAGATGATCCACAGGCGCCATCACGTTCATACCTAAAAGTTGAAGAGGCGTTTGCGATAATGGGACGGTCTCCCAAAGAAGGTGATATCGTTGCGGACCTTGGAGCTGCTCCCGGTGGATGGACATGGGCCGCGCTAAAACGCGGCGCAACTGTTTATGCCATAGATAATGGTCCTCTAAAAAAAGGTCCCCTTGATCATCCAAACGTACTTCATTGTAAAACTGATGCCTACACATGGATTCCTTCGCACCAACCGGTAGACTGGCTCTTTTGTGATATGGTAGATCATCCCTTCCAGGTTTACGAAAGAATAAAGGTCTGGTTTGAAAAAAAATGGTTTAAAAACGCAGTAATTAATTTCAAGTATGGTTATTCTGATCCTGTAAAGGTTCTTGAATTACTGCACAGCAGTAGTGGAATTCTGAGGTATACTGATTCGTTTGTGTGCAGGCATTTGTTTCATGACAGGGATGAGATTACGGTGGGCGTTTGGAAGTAGCAAGTAGCAAGTAGTACGTAGAAGAAGGCAGAATCCTGTAGCAAGCAGGCACTGGTTTTAACTACTTGCTACTTGCTACGTGCTACATGCTACCATTATTCAAATAGGTAATCAACAAATAGCCGCCGGTTCCGAGTGCTGCTGCGCCAAGGCTTGCGAGGGTTATTTTTATCCAGCTCCATGGACGCTCTCCCTGAACTTCACCGGTACGTCCGTTAATCAGAAACCGATAGGTCTTCTCCTTAAAACGGTATGCACTGATCCAGATAGGGAGCAGAATATGCTTAAAAGTGATATTACTATAATTTGTCGAATACGATGAAATACGCTGATGATCTCCGCCGATATCTCTTCGTATCAAGGATCCAATTGTTGTATTCATGACACTTTTAGCAATCCCGAAACCATCCTCAACCTTAATCTGATAACTTTCCGTTCGGAATCCGCTAAGAAACTGTTCATCATAAGTGGTCAGGTTTTGGAGATCCCATGGATCAAGTTTGTCTGCAACGCGTCGTGGTAATGAGTTGCTTGCTAAAATAAGAACATCATCGAAAAAGTGTGATACATGTCCTGAAACACTTTGCCAACGGATAACTGTCCGTGTTCTTCGTTCACTTTTACCGTTTACAGTTACTGTATAGGATTCTGTATGGTTTGTTCCGCACTGGCCGGTATAGGTTGTTTCGGTATTTGAGTCGTAGGTCCAGTATGGGATGTAAACACCATGTAGCGTATCGGCATTATCACCATAATGTTTGAGTTTATTTGGCGCAAACCACAATTTACTGAGCCATTTCTTAAACTGGTCATGAGCATTTTTTTGTGCTATCTTAAATGGCAGCAGATATTTTGGTTTCAGGATTTCGCCGGTTTGTGAATCAGTAACAACAAGCGGCGTTCCACAAAATACACAATTATCACTTGTAACGTGAGAATCCAGTGTGACTGTTGCACCGCAGGACTTGCAATTTACAGTGTGAATAGTCTGTTTTTCTGCACTGTCAATTGTTTTTTCAGAAAGGTAGTGCAGGTAGTCATTCTCGTTTACAACAGTATTTTCAGACCCGGATGCAATCTGCTGCTGTGTACCGCAATATTGACATTGCAATTGTGTTGTTCCGGGAGCATAGGTAAGATCCGCACCGCATCCGGTGCATTTATAATGACAGGTACTACTGATTTCTGAAGCTTCCATAAAGTAAATTCTTTTGTTATAAGCGAATCTGATACTGTTCAATAGTAGTCCCCTGTATGCAATCACAGGGAACTATAAATTTTCAGTTTACACGGGAGGAAGTGGCGGTGGAACAGATGCAAACAGAGATGCAATTTCCGGTACTGTTTCTGCGGCTACCCACCCGGACATACCGGTTTTCCACATAAGCGTTGTACGTTGAATCGAATTCTGAGCGATCATTGACGTAATCGTATCGATTGAATAGGGGCCGCTTTGCTGACCATTGAGTGCAGCATAGAATTGAGCTGCAGAGGGAAGGGGCGGTGGAACTGCGGGTGGCTGCTGCTGGGGCTGTGCGTTCATCTGGTTCATTGATTGAGCGAACATACTGGTCATAGCACCACCAACACCAAAACCCATACCGGCACCCATACCCATACCCATAGTGCTGTTGGAGTTGCTGGCTGCAGCTTCGATACTTTTTGCTGTTTTGAATTGTGTCAGTTTGTGCATATCAATCTTATTGAGCCGGCTGTATTCGAAGATCTCCTTCTTGAGCTCATCGGGCATTGAAACGTTCTCGATCAGGAATTTTGTAATTCTTAAGCCGATCTCAGCAAAATCGGCATTAAGTTTTTCCTGCCCAAGTGTTGAAAGCTCTTCAAGGTTGGCTGCAAATTTTTCAATCGGAAGATTTCCCTCCCCGATAGCATCAGTGAGTTTTGTAACAATCAGGCTGCGTAACTGACCATTGATATCCTCAATGGAAAAATGTGAATTGGTTCCGGCAATCTGTGCAACGAAGTATTTGGGCTCTGTAACCTGATAGGCAAAAGTACCAAACGCACGCAACTCTATCATTCCAAAACGATCATCATTAACGATAATCGGGCTTTTTGTACCCCATTTCTGATCAAGAAACTGACGTGTATTTACAAAGTAAACATCTGCCTTAAAGGGGCTGTTAAACCCATGAATCCACCCTTTGAGTGTTGACAATATGGGCATGTTACTTGTTTGCAGGGTATACATTCCGGGTGAAAATGTATCTGCAATTTTTCCCTCATTCATAAACACTGCAGCCTGCGATTCGCGAACCGTAAGCTTTGCACCCATTTTGATCTCATTCTGATATCGTGGAAATCTCCAGATAAGTGTATCCCTTGAGCTGTCCTGCCACTCAATGATATCTACAAATTCGCCCTTAATTTTGTCAATTAAACCCATTTGATGTTCCTCTCCCGATACGTGTGTAGCATTGGTGAAAACAGGAAAATATATAAAGTAATAGCCGATTGCAAAAAGTTGAAAACGAAAAGGTGAGTTTAATTTGATATCCTTTCAAAAACTGGCACAGAGGACATAAATCCAGTCTGGATAAAGGACTGTCTGATGCAATTCATGATAGATATTAATCAATAAAACCCATTGTCTTCCCTTCCAGCATAATACATTTTACCAATAAAGTATGGTTAAAAAACATTCAAATCATTGCTATTTAACGTTTCCGATTAGTATCTGCAAAGACACTTTTTATGGTAGTTTTCCTGGATAAACATCGTTTGCTGGTTCTCAACCGTAAATGAAGTAATTTATTAAGCCAGATCGGGCAATAAAATAGCAAGTTTCATTATGTAATTAAGGGATTCTTATTAATGGCTAAACCGGCAAAAGAAATAAAGCAAAAAGCAAACGAGGAAACCAGCTTTTCTCCAAGAAACCTGAAATACATGTGAAAATTTGCGGAAGCGTGGACAAACATTGAAATTGTGCAACGCACCGTTGCACAAATACCATGGCGCAGTAATATCACGCTGCTCGATAAGTATGCAAATGTAAAACGGTAAATAATTATACAAATAATAAAGAACGTATGGTGTAAAAAAATGGTTTTGATTCGGAAAATTTCAAAAATGCTGTTTTATTTAATGTTATCTTCTACAAAACTACCATGTTTAATTACATCTTTACTTTTATTGTCTCCTTTTACGATATTCTCTGATCCTGATCAGTATACCGATTTTGTCAATATAGAAATAGCACGCGCCTATCTGCGCGACAATCCTTATATAATGAGTGATTACAGCAGAAATAAAGGTGAAATATCTAACCTTTTTAAGGTTGAAAAAGTATACATGGAAAATAATCATATGATGATTTCCGGCCCTGTAATTCTGATGTGGGCAGATAACTCTAATGGGCAACGAAAATATATGGCACCTGATTCTGCACAAGTGTGTACAGATGAATTGACAGGTAATTATCATTTGGGTTATTACAAACCAATGAGAGCCGCTTTTGAACTTAGAACTTTATTCGAAGCAACAGGAAACCGTTATCATGGATACGATCGGTTCTCCTTTTTTCCAAATCCGGAAGTAATCCCAAATGTTAAAACAAATTCTATCGCAGAGTTGAATAAATTACCAAAAGTTATAAGGGATTATTATTTATGGTGGAATAATAATGCAAGCCTGGGTCCTCCGGTACTTAGTGAACTTATTGATAGCGTTCTATCTGCTCCCGAAGGCGGATGTAAAACGCCACCAAAGGTGTATATCGATTACAATCACTGTCCTGGTGAGGGCTGTAAATATGGGACATGGAATACAACTGAGAAAATTACGGTATATTAAGAACCTTACAGCAAAAAAAAAGTTGGTAGTATTGCAGCTGGTGATACTTTTACTGCAATTACTGGTAATGTTTATGTTAAACCAATGAAAGTAATAGTATCTGAAACTATTACTGTTTATGATTCCTCAGGTCCTAAATTACTTGAGCCGGGGAGAAAATATTATGTATTATACAACATTAGTGAAGGACATGTAAATATATGGGTTAATGGTAGAATTATGGAATATGTTAATCCTCCATATTACTCCCCTGAAGAGTGGTGGGTAAAAATAATTTACAAAAATGGAGTTGAAGGTTGGATTCTATATCCGGAAAATGGATCTATTATGGGATCTGATTGTTTAGGGAATTGAAATCAGAATATCTCAGATGTAAAAAAATAAAGTTCAGAATCACCAGGTTAAAGCGAGTTCCGGTTGGTATGTTGAGGATTGGTATTTCGAATCTGTTCTTGCTGTCAATTGATTTCGAAATATCGATAATTCGTTCAAAAATCTAAAAAAATCATGTCGATCACAAAAGTCATTCACATCACAGTTAGGACAACTTGCGAATGCGACTGCGTAACGGGTATTCCGCCCTTACAGGGCTTAATGAAAAATTCCGGGTTCGCATCAACCCGGGCCTGCAGCCCGGGCTGATGTATTTCGCGCTTTCAGCGCTTGAGAACAATAAATAGAAAAATTAGTACAAACCATTATTCAAAACAGTTTGAATTCACGCACAAGTCTCTGCACCTTGACAACGTTAAAAACATTTTTACAAATTCGCATACCACCGTACGTTTTCAAACTGTCTTAACAATAAGAAAGCGATTTCAACTGTTTGAGCGTTGGTGTGCGCAAGGCGCAGTGACTGGTGACGCGTAACGAGTGACTGGCAGAACAAATCATGGCGTACGATAAGCGAGTTTTGAAATCGCGTCGGTTGGTCAGAATCCTATTTTGAAAAGGAGCCCTTTTTTGGTACCTAATAAAAATATAATATTCAAATACCGGTTTACCGGTGCTTTGGCGATTGAAAGAAAGGACTGGTCGGGATTACAGGGGGAGAAGCTCCATGCTTTACGGTAGCAAAAAGAAAAAATCATAAAAGAATGTCCTATCGGCTCCCGCCCGACGACTGGTTCCCTATTGAACTATTTCACTGTTGTAAAGATTGAACAGAAATACCAATTCAAAAAATATCATGTCTATCACAAAATCATATAAATCATAGTTCGGACAATTTGCGAATGCGTAACCGCACTATATTACATTTCTCCGCCATCACACTTGACTGTCATTGCTATGGGATTTAGTTTATGGATATTACGTCCCTAACGGGACTCGGATTGTTATTGTTATCATGCATTCTATAAATATTTGATCCCTATGGGATCGGATCAAAATAACAATTATCAATTAAAATTAACGATATCCTTATCTTAACAGAAAGACTTGCCGCATAAATGAACGATCAGTATCAGCCACCCTGTACAATCACCCCTGACATTCTAAAATATACTGCGGAAATCTCCGAACTGGTCGGAAGACTTTCTGTGTCCCATCTTGCAGAGCGTACCCTGCGTCTGCGACGTATTAACCGAATCAAAACCGTACATGGCTCTCTTGCGATTGAAGGCAATACCATGAGTATTGAGCAGATAACCGCTATTCTTGAGGGGAAGCGGGTACTGGCACCTCCCAAAGAGATACATGAAGTGGAGAATGCGCTTGATGTATACGAACAGCTTGGAAAATGGGATGCTGTATCGTTAAAAGACCTTTTAATGGTGCATAAGATACTTATGAAAAACCTTGTTCAGGACTCCGGGGAGTTTCGCAGCGGTGGTGCAGGGGTTATGAAAGGAAGTGATGTTGTTCATGTGGCTCCACCGGCATCAATGGTTCCTACACTCATCAATCAATTGCTTAAATGGGTTAAATCAAGTAACGATCATCCGCTTATAGCAAGTTCTATCTTTCATTACGAGTTTGAATATATCCACCCTTTTACCGATGGGAATGGTCGCATGGGACGACTATGGCAAACACTTATTTTAAGCAGGTGGAATGCGCTTTTTGCCTGGCTACCGGTGGAAAATATTATCCATAAGCAGCAGAAACGCTATTATGCTGCAATAGAATCCAGCACCCGTGGTGCTGACACTGGGCCATTTGTGAAATTCATGCTCGGAACAATCCTTGAAGCTGTTAAAGAAGTTTGCACTGTCACCCCCGAAGTCACCCCTGAAGTCACCCCCGAAGTCAGGAAGCTGCTGGAAGTATTAAAAAGTGATATGAGCCGATCCGAAATAATGGCAAAATTACACTTGAATGATGAAAAAAATTTCCGTGTCAACTATATACAGGCAGCCCTTGTCCAAAAATTTGTCGAACGCACTATTCCCGATAAGCCCAACAGCCGTCTTCAGAAATATCGTAAGACAAAAGCAGGTGCGGAATATTTAAAATCAATCGGGAAGGATAATTAATAAATGTTACAAAATGAGAATTCAGTAGCAAGTAGCAAGTAGCAAGTAGCAAGTAGCAAGTAGCAAGTAGTCAGTAGCAAGTAGCAAGTAGTCAGTAGTCAGTAGTCAGTAGCAAGTAGTCAGTAGTCAGTAGTCAGTAGCAAGTAGTCAGTAGTCAGTAGTCAGTAGCAAGTAGTCAGTAGCAAGTAGTCAGTAGCCAGTAGCCAGTGTGAAAATGATTTTTGACTATACGGTAAATTTGATCAGAATTATTATTTCAACAGTATGAATTCACACATAAATTCCGGCATATTGACAAAGTTAAAAACCTTGTTACAATCCCGCATACCACTGCACGTTTTCAAACTGTCTTAACACTATGAAAGCGATTTCAACTGTTTGAGCGTTGGGTGCGCAAGGCGCAGTGACTGGTGACGCGTAACGAGTGACTGGCAGAACAAACCATAGCGTACGATAAGCGAGTTTTGAAATCGCGTCGGTGGGATAGAATCTGCTTTTGAAAAAGAGCCCTTTTTTGTCCAGCCTTTTTTGGGCGATTGAAAAAAAGTGCTGGTCGGGGTTGCAGGGGGAGAAGCTCCCTGCTTTACGATAGCAAAAAGAAAAAACATTAAAGAATGTCGTCGCGACTCCCCGCTCGACGACCGGTTCCCGATTGGACTATTTCACGCTTGATTCGGGTGATTGATCTGAAGTATTTTACAGTTGTAAATTTCAACACAATTTTCAGGAATCTCCTATGTCAGAGAACTATTCAATAGAAACGCATTGCGTACACGGTGCCTATAATCCACACGATCATAACAGAGCACGCGGTATGCCTCTCTACCAGAGCGCAGGGTTTGTTTATGATTCAGTCGATCATGCATCAAAGCTTTTTTCCTTTGATGAGCCCGGGTATATTTACATGAGACTTGGAAATCCAACGGTCGATGAGGCAGAGAAGCGTATTACGCTGCTTGAGGGAGGACGGTCTGCTGTCGGGTTTGCATCGGGGATGGCTGCGCTTACTGGATTTGTTCTCAATATGTTACGTCCCGGTGATGAAATACTTGCGGCAAACTGTTTATATGGCGGATCAATGGGGTTACTAAATGACACACTGCCAACGCTGAATATAAAAACACGTTTTTTTAATCCACTTGACATAAAGAGTGTTGAAAAAGAAATTACACCGGCAACGAGACTTATTCTTGTTGAAAATCTCGCAAATCCAACACTGGTTGTACCCGATGTAGCAGCAATAAGTACCATAGCAAAACGTCACCGGCTGCCACTGTTAGTTGACAACACGATTGCAACACCATTTCTGGCAAAACCGATAGTACACGGGGCTGATTTTATTCTGCATTCATGTACGAAGTATCTTGAAGGACATGGAAACATTATTGGAGGATTTATTGTTGATGCCGGTACATTTGCGTTTGACAAAGAACGGTATCCATTGCTTTTTGATGATGCGCCCGGGGGTATATCGTTCATGGATAAATTCGGAAAAGATGCATTTACTATGCGTTTGAAAGGTAAAGTGCTCATGAATACCGGCGGGTGTATGGCTCCGTTTCATGCATACATGCTGCTTCACGGAATGGAAAGTTTTCATGTTCGTATGGAACGTCATTGTACTAATGCTGCTGCCATTGCAACATTTTTATCACAACATGAGAAAATTGCATGGGTAAATTATCCGGGTTTTTCGGGTCATCCATCGCACGACAATGCACAGCGTTATTTGAATGGATATTTTGGAGCAATGATGGGATTTGGTATCAAGGGCGGCTACGATGCATGTAAATCGTTTATTAATTCTGTAAAGCTTTTGACACATTCAACAAATATCGGCGATACCAAAACACTGGTGATTCATCCTGCAAGCACGACACATCGTAATGTTGATTCTCAGGAACGCATGAAAAACGGAATTACGGATGATTTTATCAGAATGTCAGTTGGTATCGAAAATGTTAATGATTTAATTACCGAACTTGACAAAGTGATTCAATCGTTGTAAATTCCATATCTCAGCAGACGGTAATAGTGTGTGCTGGCGAAATTATTGTTCGTCTTGTATTTTCTTTGGGTTCGTTAAACTGACGGTATTACTTATTTCCGCAACCGGATCCGAAGTGGAAGTTTTAGTCCGTCAGTTTGTATATCGTTAAGAATGCGTCGCATTTCGGCAAGATCTGTCTGTAGTTTTTTAAGATCATCCTTCCAGAGTATGTTGTCCGGTGAATTAAGTGATGCGACAATGGTATCGGTTTTGTTGATAAATAAGTCTATTTTAACAATAAAATCATTAGTGACAGTTACTGTTTTGTTAATTTTTTCTATGAGTAAAGGAAGTTCAGTGGAAAGCGTATCAGCAAGTTTCATTGTGGTGTCAAGAAACGACCGGATCGTATCCCTGTTTTTGTCAATAATATTGTCAAGACTTACTACGGTTTTGTTGATGGAAAGCGAAAGAGTATCCGCTTTTGCAGATATATCATAAAACTGTTTTACAAATGATTGGCTGACACTATCGCCATCCCGTAATTGCACTACAAGGGAATTTAGATCCTTAAGTATATTCATAAGCATGGTAACATAGGCAAGTATCTCTGATGGTCCTGCGAGAAAGGTACCGCTCAGTTCGGTACTGAAATTTACCGGAGCATCTGTTAATGTCCCCGGATTGATACTCACGAACCGTTCTCCCATCAGTCCTTTTAAAAAAGCGGTAATCGAGTAATCTTCATAGAGTTGTATCGGTTTGGTTATTTTGATCGTTACAAGTGCAGTTGTTCTATCTCTGTCAATATGGACTACAGTACCGACTTCTGCACCATTAACCCGCACAGGGTCCTGTCGGTTAAGAAATCCCACCGTACGGACATCATTGAACCGGATTGTGGCATTAATTGATGGTGCAAGTTCCTGACGGATAAAGACGACAAGGGGAATACTGAGTACGGTCAGCAGCACAAAGATGAGAATGTATCCCAAAATCCGGTTTGTCATATATTGAGCGTATTTCTTAACGAATTGTTTAAAATTTTAAGCATTGTAATCATCGTTGAAAGTTATATTTTAATACCATGAAACAAAAATTACCAGTTATTCTAATATCATTTATTGTAACCCTCTGTACCAGCAGTTTTTCGCAGCCGATCGTTGTAAACGGATCGATGCTTCGTGAAGTGTGTTATACCCCGGTTTCATCACTACGTCTCTGTACGCCGGATCGTCAGCCGATACCCTTTCAGATTGATGAACTTACTGAAAATGGAAATTATATCTGTGATAGAGGCAATGAACCAAATACTGATTCATCAAACGGTATATTCGATTCAAGGGATGAGATTGTATTTCTTTATGAAGATTGCAGTACCGAAGATTCATTTGTTGCACCGGATTATCCGGGTTTCTTTTATTACCGGTTGACTATTGGCGATTCAGAAAAACGGTTTGTTTATATCACCAATGATACGTTGATCCTGAAATCATCGAAACGGTATATCGAATATGATCACGATCGTCAATATGTAAAGACGCCCTATTTTTTTGCTCAATTCAGCCCTGACCGGTTTCACTTTACGAGTGCAGGTGTATGGGATAGCGGGGAAAAAAAATATGAGCAGTTAACGCAGGAACTGAGGATCACAATTTTATTAAAGGCATTATGGGGGCTGATCCCGATTCGTTATTCAGAGGATAATCTTGTCTGTGTCGTGAAAAATTACAAGGTCGGTGAAATACGGTTGATACGGGGTGGCGATTTTCATTTGCGGCTAGGGCTTGGTATCAGGGGCAGTCGTGCGTATGTAAACCAGATATGTTATCCGCAGGTTGTAAAGGTGCCGGTGAATGTTCACGTGCCGGTCAGGTTCAGTTCTTTTTTCAAAGATGCGTATATAGAGATGTCGCCGGTTATCAGACAAAACGCCGGATATGTGTTTGATGCACCATCAGCAAAAATTATCGATTCTATTAGTTCCCGGGCGGTATGCGATACAATTATTCGCGTTAATCCAAATAATCAGTTTTACTCTGTCACGAGTGGTTCAAAAGGGTATGGATGGATTCTGAATGCAAAAATCAATGATAAATATCTGAAAGGGAGTGGCTACCTGATCCGCAAACCATCACCACGGGATTCATCATGCCTCGAGTACGGTTTCCGGATGACAGTCGTGGATCTGCCCAAAGGACACTACGAGATTAACAACTGGGTCTCTTTCCCATCAAGAACTTACGCATCAATTAATGATTTGTCAAGTTTTGTTTTAAAGCCGCATTCAATTAAAACACCCTGGATAACCTCAAAAAATCTACTGCTGGCTAACCCGTTGATTCAGAACAATGCTTCCACAAACTACTGAAAATAGGTTGACATCTTCAACTTATTAAAAGTATCATGATGTAGAGATCCGGTTTTTCCGGCTCTGACGGGAGTGTGATGTTGAACAGTTTCAAAACTGAAAACAGGGTATTCAAACCATTCACGGGCATCGATTTTTATCGCAGCAGGAATATATCGCTGAAAATCGGATGTGATAGTGTTGTTGATTGTCGCATTCCTTATGAAGATGCTGCTGAGATGATCGAGCTAAAAGCGTATGAGTTATGTGAAACCGGCAGAATTGATGAGGCAATTGAGCAGCTTAATCGTATTGCTGTATTTTTTGAGAATCTTGAAAACAAGAATGATGAGCATTCGAGGGATCTTGCAGATGTCTATCTGCTAATTGGGCAGATGCTTCAGTATGCCGGACGATATGATGAAAGCATTGGATGGTTTTCGAAATCTGTTATTGTGGATGATCAGTATGCGACTCCTTATCATAACCTTGCGATATCATATGACAAAACGGGAAAAGTTGATTCGGCAATCCGCTGTTTAAAGCAGGAACTGCTTATTTCACCCGGAAATTATTATTCCTACCTGATACTTGCTGAAATTTACAAAAGAAAAAGAAAATATGAAGCCTATGAGGAGTGCCTGCATCAACTGCTTGAGCGGGATCCTCAAAATCTTCAGGGGTTGTTCCGGTTGATTCGTTACTACGAAACAAAAAAGACCGGTGCAGATGTAAGTTTACTTTGTAGAAAAGTATTGTCGATACATAAAAAATTCAGTACCACTGAATGGATGATACGTGTGTATACATTCTGTATTTTAAAGAAATTTACAAGTGCGCTGAATACCGCTGATGAGTGGGAGGGACTGGAGCCGAAGACATCACTTGTAAATTTAACAAAAGCTTATGCGTACGGAGCTGCAAAAAAAGTAAAAGAACGCGGCTATGAGATTGATATCTTTGTCAATAAAAACGGTGGCGATATTGATAAAATGAGCAAAAAACTTGATGATTTTGGTGGAGTATTCGGTCAGAATGCTAAAATTCGTATTTCCAAGACAGTGATCCGTCATGCTCTTGAACGCTATTCCCCGATAGCATTACTTAATAAATAATCAACTTATCCCATCAGTTTTATCCCCTGATTTATATTTCATATTACCAGTTGCAATCAAGGAATGACCGGGTGATAAAGAACGTCTCTAAAATAATCAGAATAATCGTAGTGATAACCATACTTCTGCAGGTAAATTGCTTTTATGTAAAGCAGGGGTATTATGTGCTGCATTACAGTTTTGCAGCGCAAAAGAATGAAAAACTTCTCGAAAAGAACAATGTATCCGATAGCACCAGAGCCTTTCTTGCTATTGTTAACGAAATCCGTGCGTATGCATTTGACAGTATCGGACTTAAACGCAATAAAAATTATACACGAATGGTTCAGGTTGATAATGATTACCTTATCAATGTAGTCAGTGCATGTAAGAAAACAGGTTTTGAAAAATATCAGTGGAAATATCCCTTCTTTGGTTCAGCCCCTTACAAGGGTTATTTTGATAAAGAGGATGCAGTTCGTGAGGGAAAAAAGCTTGAGAAAAAAGGGTATGATGTTTATATTGGAAAATCAGACGCATTCTCGACACTTGGAATATTGTCTGACCCGTTATACAGCTATATGCAGCACTATTCAGAGTATGCACTTGCATCGATGATTATTCATGAACAGACACATGCTACACTCTATCTTAAAAATAATGTCGATTTTAATGAACAGGCTGCTGTTTTTATCGGTGATCAGGGCGGAATTAATTTTGTGCGTCACAAATATGGCGAAAATTCAAAAGAATTCAAAAAAATATTTCTGGTAAAAAATGATTATGATTTCTTTATTCAATCACTAAGGGAACTGTATCATACACTTGACAGTGTATACAAACTGGAAGTCTTGTCAGATACAGAAAAGTTATCCCGAAAAGAGGAGATAATTAATCGCTATAAAAAAGATCTTGTTGATAATTATTCTGCATACTTCAAAACAGATAATTACCGAAGTATTGACAAAGCTAAGATTAATAATGCCTATATTACATCAAGAATGACTTATCATAAAGATCTGTCGGTGTTTGATACGCTTTACAAACGAATGAATGGTGATTTAAAGAAGTCTGTGCACTTTCTCAAGTCTCTCAAAAATGAGAAAAAACCGTTTGATCGAATGAACGAGTATTTGAAAGATAGAACGAATTAAACAGGCTGATGAAACCGGGAGGGGGGGGACGAGTACATAAGTACACTCACGACTTGTAAACTAAAAGTGTACAACATTGGCGGGACATGTCCCTTCATGTCAATAGTTAAAAACTGTTGGACCTGGCTATACGAGGGCGCTGATGCCTCAGCCTGACGCTAATCAATTGTATAAATCAGTCGGGGTAACAGGACGTTCTATGGTTGATTTTGCAACCTTTTTCGTGAAATCAAGTGTTAATGTCCCGATAAGTACCGGCATACCACTGACAAGCCCCGACCAGCCTGCAAGCTTTGACGCAATATCGAACTGAATTATCCCTTTTGAAAAGCCAAGACCAAGTGTCGGGATAAATGATGATGCGTCTGAAGCGTAGATCTCTTTATAATCAGATACTCTGGAAGGTTCAGTTATGAATTCAACGTGTTCATCATAGGTTGAATTGGAAAGTGTCCAGTAAACACCTGACCTTATAAATAATGATGCATTAATTTTTTTAATGCTCATTTCATACTCACAGCTTGCGGTAATATAGTGAAGTAACCCGATGTTTTTCTGCTGCATTGTATAAAGATCAAAAGCATATTCAGTATTGTCATTATCGGAAATCAATGCATATGCAGCACTTAGCAGAACTGATTCTGCCGGATAAACAGTCATTCCAAGATAACCGGTAATCCGTGTTTTATTTGCCACTGGATTACCGCCTTTATTGGTACTATTACTGATAAAAGAGTACTTTGTCAATGAATAGATACCACCGAGACGCAAGTTAAGTCCGTTGTAATCAAAATCAAATTCAGTACCTGCTTCAGCAATAATATTATTTTCTGTAGAAGCTTTAAATGATTGTTTTCCTGTCGCAGTGGCAACACCTTGAGTCTTAGGAACACTTAACGTAAAGAATGGATAAAGTCCGAAAATTCCAAATCGTGCTCCTGCACTTCCGGAAACACCATAGATCATAATATCTTTTTTGATATGTTCATTGCTTTGATTGTCAGATGATGACTGCTGAATTTCCAGATCTGAACGTTTATAAAATACCTTGAGTCCAAAGTTGAAGTATTTGCAATTTGCTGCAATGATAAGTTGGGGATAAGCAGGAAACATTGATAGCAGCTCAGATGACGTGTCAATTGCACTGTCAAGATACTGTGATGAACTCTGGTAAAAAACGCTGTCTCCATGATCGTTGACATTTGCAATAAGCCCAACTGATAAATGTTTTCCTAATGACTTTACACCGATAAAAGGACCAAAGGTTCCATCCGCAAATGATGTCGCCTGTAGAATGTCGTAGTATGTTATACTGGCAGCCGGGTTATTTGTAATTGCACTCGCATCATCAATACAGAAATTGTTCGCCAGTGCATCAAGACGTGCATTTTGTGAATAGCCTGTATGCATAAGAAAAGAGATAATCGCCAGTACACATAACCGGCTAACAGTAAAAAAGGAAATTGAACGTAATTGTTGTTTAATAATCATTTTACCTGAGTTTTCTTATTTTTAAAATTGTTGTAAAGTCTGACAAATTTATCAGTAAAGAACGTAATTACAATTACAAGTAATATTACTGCCGGCCATTCAATATCCATTAACACGATACACACGCATCCGATTATAATCCATTGAATAACGTAAAATGATGTGACATTTTTACTCCAGAAAAAGAGCAGTGTAAAGAAACGGTTTTCAGGAATTTTTGTTGTTATAAGATGACATAATGGGATCCAGAGAAACTGAAAGCCGCTAAAGATCATCACAACAGGTATTGGAATCTGTCCCTGTCTGTATTTTCCAAGATACCAATCAGTCCAAATCCCGGTTTTAAACTTTAATTCAAAAAGTAAACCGGCAATTATCAGGATAATGCCGAGATAACTACCGTTTATGAAAACCCTTTTGTGTTCTTTTGCTCTCTTAAAATAATCACCATAGGCCATTCCAATCAGCGGAAATGCAATCCATGGAAAAAATGGGAAATAGTTATACTCTTCACCACCAAAGAACAATGATAGTATATAATTGACAAATACGTTATCTGATCCATGATTCCATACAAATGGGGAAACAAATGCTGCTGCAACACCAAGAATAAACCATCCCGGGCTCCATGGAATCGCACGTTTGATCACTGCCATTACAATGAGAGCTATACCTGCAAATTGAAGAATATCGTCCTCAAGCATATAGTGCAGAGGGTAATCCTCTTCAATCAATCCAAACAGCATACCTGCACCCACAGGCAGTGTGCCTCGTAGAAAATTTAATCCATAACCGAGTAACAATACGAAAAGACCACGGTAAAGTTGTACACCAAAGGCTGTTCTTGACGATAATGAAAAAAGAATACCCATAACGAACATGAATACTGGTGCTGCTAAAATACAGACAAAAGAATTAACTACATATCCGGTTGGTGTATTAATCAGATCATAACCGCCGATAAAAACCGCAGTATGTATAAGTACCATCATGAAAATTGCGATACCCCGTGCAAAATCGAATGCGAGCACGCGCGGTTTATTGCCAGGTGAGACAGGTGGTATAAGATTCGTT
This sequence comes from Fibrobacter sp., assembly GCA_012513915.1. Classification (GTDB taxonomy): domain Bacteria; phylum Fibrobacterota; class Chitinivibrionia; order Chitinivibrionales; family Chitinispirillaceae; genus JAAZBG01. Next base: position 8,867 of record JAAZBG010000073.1, on the reverse strand, counting down.
GTTGTCAATTTAGCTTCTTCCAATGAAATATCCCCTTCTGTTGATCTATATAACTCTCATTAACATTAACTATGATATTTTGTAAAAGAAGATATACAGATTTCATATAGTATGCTGTATCTGATTTTTACCTGATCCCATCGGGATCAAATATTTATAGAATGTGTATGAAAACAAAAAGAATCCGAGTCCCATAGGGACGATATGTTTATTGTACAACACGCAAGATAGATCTGTGCAAACATGTTTGTCATGCAATTAAGCGTGTATTAATATACTGTCCCTACGGGACAAGTTTTTTATTTGTTGCACATTTTCTATAAATATATTGTCCCTCCGGGACAAAAAATAAATTAAACCATAACCATTAAAGAATCACAAAACAAAGTAATGTAAACTGGCTTTTCTAACCACAAATTCTCCAGACGATCCCATAAAGTTTACTTTCTCCGGATCGGGATACCCTCCCAATGCGAATCCGTCGGAATGGTTTCCCCTTTCATCAATAAAGAGTGTGCACTTATCGATGATCCATCATGCATTTCTGTATCATAGAGTATAACTGCCATATTGCCAAGTGTGCAATTGTTACCGATCTTTAAATAGGATGATTTGAAAATGCGATCTTCAAAGAGATGGTTCTGAACAATAACATCAACATTGAGTGCTGAATTATCACCGATTTCCACAAGATCAAATTCTCCAAAAAGTGGTGTTTCAATAAATACATTTTTGCCTATCTTTACTCCTAATAATCGCATGAACATGGCAAAGAACGGTGTGCCAAGCAGTGGTGTCAGTATCGGAGCGGCGACTGATTCATACACGCCATTTACCGCTTCGTTAAGCCATACATATGGTGACCATAATGGTTTAATTACAGGTTTGTAAACACCTATAAGCACATTTTTTACTATTGCAACACCGATCATTGTAGCGATGAGGATACCCAAACCTATTGATGGCAGCAGGAGTGCGAGCTTGGCTCCGGAATAATGCGTTACTGCGTAATTGGTAAGATAGACAAGAGAGACAATACTTGCTATTTCAAGGAAACTTGGAATGGCAATCCGTAAACCATCAATTATAAGGCGCAATAGCACAAGCCCTGCTGTAGGTTTGAAAATGACCGTATCAGTGAATCCCTCAACTTTTTTACGGTGTGGAAGCTGGAATGGCGGGCTGCCAAGCCACTCAGTGTTATCCGGTGTGAAATCCTTATTTTCAGGTGGTGATGAGAGTACACCGATAAGGCAATTATCTCCGACATTTTTTCCCATCGGTACTACTGCACTGTTTCCAATAAAACTCCTTTTACCGACTTTATTTGCTGCAATCTGACAGTATCCTTTGTAAAATTTCAACCCTCCGACAATTGAACCATCAGCAAAGAAACTTTCAGGTCCGATCTCGGTAAGGTCGGGTGAGAAATAGGAGAGTACTGATAATTCCGCCCGTTTACCGATCTTTACGCCAAGCATTCGGAGAAATGGAAGTATATAAAGCGTCGTGTAAAGAGGTAGTGTTATCAGACGACTCATATTTATCAAACTGTCAATAACCCATTTTCTGTAATACGATAAGCTGTTTACAGGAATGATTCCAGGTTTAATCTTGCCAATCAGTAAATGCTTAACAAAAATCATGCAAAGCCAGTATGATGTCTCAAAGAGCGGAATAGCGATAAGAATCATTGATAGCCACCACAGCCAGTCATCCTTCTGAAATGCGAGGTAGAAGATTCCCGCACTGGGAAGGGCTGCGATAAGTACAAAGAGTTCCACAAAGTAAATAGAACACATTGCTGCAATGCCTGCAAAGAAGGAATTGCCACGTATCTCCTTTTTGCCCTTAAGATCCGGGACTATCACACTGGCTTTTTGAGCGGGAGATCCCCGTCGTCCTTCTCCCGGCCTTACTTTTTCACCATCAGGAATCATCGATTGATCATCAAGTGCAACATTGTCCCCAAGGACTGTATTGATACCCACCGATGACTGAATACCGAGAAAACAATTGTTACCAATATCAACACTACCGATTTTAAGATAACCATCCTCGACAATATATCCGGGAATCTGCGTTTCGAAACCTATTGATGTATTATCACCTATCGTTACATGATCGAAAATTGAAAACGTCGCGGTATTGATTATGCAATTTTTACCAACTTTCGCACCCATAAACCGGAGGTACCAATTCATAAGCGGTGTTCCGGCAAGAAATGGAGCACCGGTCATACGTTGAATGCGTGTAAATAGCCACCATCGAAAATAATACATGCTGTATATCGGGAACTGCCCTGTTTTAATCCTTCCTATAATTAGCCATTTTGCAGCGACACCGCAGAGAAGTGATAGTGGAAACATTGATAGAAATATAATTACTGAAATAACAGCGATACCTTCATGGGATAACTGACCTTTTTGAATAGCTTTGTAAAAAAGAATTGACAAATATATTAATGTTGACGTTATTCCACAAAATCCAAAAACTGAAAGACCCTGCAGACCTATACATGTCAAGCGTGTTAGCGGTGATACTTTTTTAAAGACATCACTGCTTTTTTTCCTTTTTTTATGAGAAGTTTGTTCTTTAACAGCCGGTAGTTCTTTGGTGTCAAGATAGGTACCAAGTTTACGAATCGATGAATGCTGATATATATCCCGTATGGCAACATCGGTATTTTTCGTCTTACGTAATTCAGATACAACCTGTGCTGCAATAAGAGAATATCCGCCAAGATCTGTAAAGAAATCATCTTCAACACTGATTGATGGGAGTTTGAAAATTTCATTCCAGATCTTTGCGAGTTCCTGTTCGGACTCTGTCTGCGGTTCAACAATAATCCGGTTTATTTTTACCAGAGCGGTCTTTGGTTCCGGTAATCGTTTACGATCTGTTTTGCCGCTGGTAAGTGTTGGCATTTCGTCAATGACATCAAGGTGTGATGGTATCATGTATACCGGAAGTTTCCGTTTTAAAATGTCGATGACTTCATCCCGATTGAGTTCCGTAACCCCTTTCGACAATACAACATACGCAGCGAGTTCTGTCATACCATTGGTATGAAATGGTTTTACTGCTGATGCGTGTATCGATGGATGTTCACGAAGTACTGCTTCAATTTCCGAAAGTTCAATACGGTAACCGCGTATTTTTACCTGAAGATCTATACGGCCATAGAAGAAAAGTTCCTTTTCAGGCGATAGTGAAACAAGGTCTCCTGTTTTGTAAATTCTTGATGAATTCGTCTTGATATGGTCAGGACGCGGAATAAATGCCTTTTCGGTCATTTCTTTCAGATTCATATAGCCACGTGATAGTGTCGGACCACCGATATACAGTTCACCCTGTTCACCTTCTTTAACCGGCTGTAGTTTATCATCAAGGATAAACGTGTCATAACAATCAAGTGGATAACCAATCGTTACCGGTTTACCAGCACGGCATTCTGCGGCAGTTGTATTGACGGTACATTCTGTCGGTCCGTAAACATTGAGCATTCTGCGATTCCCAGTAGCCCATTTATCAACAAGTTCCTGAGGGCAGGCCTCACCGCTGACAACCAGTGTTTTAACAGTTGGAAGATCCTCTTTAATCATTGATAAAAAAGTGGGAACCGTAGAAAAGTACGTTATATTCTGTGTCGTGAGATACTGTGCAGTTTCCGATGCAAATTTCGACATATCATTACTGCCGGTTATAAGAACGGCACCGTTTGCGTAAGCCATCCATATTTCCTCAACTGAACCATCAAAACCGAATGAGAAACCCTGATATACCCGGTCTTTATCTGACATAGTGCATACTTTTTTAAATGCGTTGACAAAGTTAACAATGTTCCGATGTTCACACATTACACCTTTTGGTTTACCGGTGCTTCCTGATGTGTAAATAATATAGCTTAAATATTCATCGTTTAAACTAATCTGCTCAGGATCAAGCCTGTTATCGGGTAACGCTTTTATAATGTCGGTAATTTTGTCAAGAAGCAGTATCGGTCCTTCAAATGCTCCGGCCATTTGTGTTAAAAGTTCAGACTCAGAGAGGACTACCTTAATTGATGCGTCCGCGATGATATGTTCAATACGGTCCTGTGGATAGGCTGGATCTATGGGTACATATCCTGCACCGGCTTTCAATATTCCAAGCATTGCTAAAATCGGAAGTTCTGATCTGTTAAAGAATAAACCTACCATAGCTCCAGCAACAACACCATGCTGCCTGAGATAATGGGCGATCTGGTTTGTATATTTTTCCATTTCAATATATGAATATGAATGTTTCATCCCGATGAGTGCTGTTGCATCGGGACGAATATCTGCCTGCTGCTCAAAAAACTGATGCAGATACCGTACTGCTCCTACCATGAATACTCCTTATGTAAATCAATGCCGTTTATCGCAAAATACACTTTAACGGGGGCAAATCAGATGCTGTAAAAATTGCCATCCCGATTGTTTGACAGGTAATCAATCTGAGTAGCAACAAGCAGATTGTAATCACCGCGATTGTTACAATGTGTTATTCGGAATCTGCAAACGCCATACTGCAATTCGATTCCTGAAGGCAGGTCGATGATGGGTACCTGTAAAGATTCTTTTCATAATTTCTTAGCACAATTTCATCATCGTTATGTTCAACAACAGGATTGGGGATAAGTGCAATCTTCCCTCCACCATTAGGTGCATCGATTACATAATGAGGAACAGCAAGACCGGATGTATGTCCGCGCAAGTTTTGGATAATCTCAAGACCTTTCTGAACAGTCGTGCGGAAGTGTTCTGTACCCGTTACAAGGTCAGCCTGATAAATGTAATACGGTCTGACCCTTATCTGAAGCAGTTTGTGAAGCAGTACTTTCATTACCACAGGATCATCATTGACACCTTTTAAAAGAACAGACTGGTTTCCCAGTGGTATTCCCGAATCTGCAAGCATACGGCATGCTTCTTTTGACTCGGGGGTAATATCTTTGGGATGATTAAAGTGTGTGTTGATAAAAAGAGGATGATACTTTTTTAAAATAGTACACAATGATGGTGTAATCCGGTGAGGAAGTGTTACCGGTGTACGTGTTCCTATTCGAATAATCTCAATATGGGGAATTGCACGCAATTGACCAAGTATAAAATCAATTGTTTCATCCTGAAGAAGAAAAGGATCTCCACCGCTCACAATAACATCACGGATCTCCGTGTGCCGCTTGATATAACTAATTCCATTGAGTAAATCAGTTTCTTTTACAGACTGAGGGTCGCTTACTTTTCTTTTACGGGTACAAAATCTGCAATACATGGCACAGAATGGACTGACATAGAACAGGACACGGTCGGGATACCGGTGAGTGATTCCTTTGACCGGGCTATCATGTTCTTCATGTAAAGGATCATCAAAACCGCTTCCGTATAATTCCTGTATGTCAGGTATTGCCTGTTTCCAGATCGGATCGTCCTTTTCCTCAATAAGATTCAGATAATAAGGAGTAATTCTAAGAGGAAACTCGTTATGAACCTTAGAAATCTCTTCGCAGCTGATAGATAGTATATCTGCAACTTTTTGAGGAGTTGTGATAGAGTCTCTAACCTGTTTTTTCCATTCTTCCATTGTACCCTCCTAAGGTAGTGCGGTGGGATGGACACCGGATATATGTCAGAAATAATATTTTTCCATTTTTTTAGAAAAGCCGTAGCTATACTTTACAAAATATTTATAAAGCTGATAGCTGGTACCTGAATGTCAGTTTGTATCACTGAGTCTTGTTTTGCGTACTGCTCCAGTCCGGATCGTTGGCGTTGAGCCAATTGATCTGATCTATTGACAATATAGTACTATCAATCGCATTATATGAAATGTCAAATGTGTACAGACGCAAACTCGTTATGGATGGTGGCAGTGTTGTTAGCCTGTTAAATGACAGATCAAGAAATTGAAGACTATTCAGTGATGAAATGTTGTTTGAAATTTTTATGATGTTATTATTTTTTAGATCCAGTCTTTCGAGTTCCCGTGAAAGATCAGGAGAAAGATTAAAGGTGTCTCCTAATTTATTGTCGTTAAGATATAACTGACGAAGACGAGGAAAACGTATAAGGTGCATATCGACACGCTGAAGTCCTCTTTTGGATAAGTCCAGTAATATCAGTTTCCCATAGTCAAAACGTGAAACTGAATCAAATGCACTTTGCGATATGTCAAGTGAGTCCAGCAGCGCTCTAAGTATGATACTATCATTTGTAAGCGGATCATTTGGCTTGCGATTATCTCTGATTCTGATATCAACAGTTTTTGGTTCTCCAGGTCCAAGATGAATGATCAGTTCTGATGAGTCATTCTGGAAGTACAAATGATGTCTTCCTGAAGGTACTCTTACAGAGTAAAAACCTGTACTGTCGGGTTTTACATTTCTTTCAAGCCCGATTATCTTGATATAACTATAATTGACATAAATAGAATTCTTGCTGATATCAATACTGCCTGAAATGGTTGCCAGGGGGAGAAGATTTATTGTTGCAAGTGATTTGACTCTGTCTCTTTGAGAGATAGCAACATACGACATTGTTCCGATACTATCATTAAAGTTAATCTCAATTGAATAACTCCCTGTATCAATGGAATCAATCCTGAAATTACCAAACATATCGGTAACTGCATCTGCGAATTTTCTTAAAGAGCCCCCAGCTATGCTATCACCACTCAGATAATCTGACGGGCGTAATGTTACTCGGGCACCAATGAGAACATTACCATAAACATCAACCGCTTTACCAGCAATAGCACAAGCACTGATTTCAAGATCTGACGCACCGCCGGCAATGTTACTATTCCCTGATGAAGTACAATTGACAAACATAAGGAATAAAACACCGATAAATGCTGGCAATAATAGTTTACTATACATTTTTAACACTCCGGGAAACCGGGAATAAGTTGATATTCATCTGATAGACGCGCTCCGGATCATTATCAATCTTGGCCAGTTCCATTACATCTCTGCGAAACTCTCTGGCCTTTAACAAAATTAGACGGTATGTCTTTTCTGAAATTGAAAATGTTGTTGATGTCGACAATCGCTCGTGGATCGCTGTTGAGTCGTATGCCTTTATTCCAAGTTCAGCCATCTTAATCTGGTGTGTTTGAGCTATTAATGCTTCAATCGGATTAGGCTTTGCATTAATAAGATTGTTAGTCTGTTTGTAACCCCCATGTTCATCACGTATGATAAATTCGAGTTTTTCAAGAAGCTGTACGGAGCTTTTCGCATCTTTTTCACTTATCTGAGGTATAAGAAACTTGCCAAGTGCGGTGTAATCTTCATTAAATTTGAAGAAACTAACCGCTTCACGCAGAACACTGTGGTACCACTCTTTATAAAACTCATACTTACTTTTTTCAATACTCTCAATATTTATAGGGCGTTTTATTTCGATGAGTTTACTATAGTAATGGGTTTTCTCAACAATTGTTTTTGCCTGATTGAAAAACACCAGATTTTCAAAATATTCAGATTCATCCCTGGTGTGTCCGATAGCCCTTGACACGTTTATTATACTGTTTTTCGTTAAATTTTTTTTGCCTTGTATAACATGGTATAGAAATGACGACGTATTAATATTGGCCTTTTTAGAGAATAACCGGTACGAAAAAGATTTAGTCGTAGCCTTCTGGTCCTCGTAATACGCTTTCAGATACTCCCGATAATCCTGATACTCAAAAACTTTAACCATGTTCTCTCAATTCCTGTTAATTATTGAGATTAAAATTTAACCACAATCAAAATATAAGCATTTATTTAGCAATTTGCTAAGCATTGTAATAATTGATGTTCTCTCAGGAGAACAAAGGCGGGGCATTTAACCCCAATATAACAGCATAGTAATGAAGGTACTTATAAGGGGAACAGGTACATCAGGTTTACATTCCGTAATGATAGAGAACAGATTTTTAGAGGTGAAGCAGTAAACAGATTTTATTTTATGATTAAATTTGGTGTGAGTTTTACTAAGATATTCAAGGAATACAATGGTGATTAGTGCAATAGTTTTTGATTTTGATGGCGTGATAATTGATACTGAAAAAGTCTGTTTTGATGCCTGGCAGACGGTGTTTTCTGAATACAATCAGGTTCTGCCACTTGAAGAATGGGTAAAAAATATCGGACGGGCGGTCAAAGTGGCTGATCCACATAAAATGCTGGAAGAACTGACTGGAAAACCGATCAATCAGGAACAACTTTTACTTCATGCGAGAAAAATCGAAATGGCTGCAGCTAATAAACTTGAACCGCTTCCGGGCGTAATAAAAACCCTGCAAGCTGCAAACGACATGAATATTCCCTGTGCAGTGGCTTCAAGTTCGAGCAGAAAATGGGTTGCAGATCATCTGAATAGAATGGGGTTGGAGCATTATTTTAAAACACTGGTATGCCGTGAGGATACTTCGACGCATAAACCTGAGCCTGAACCCTATCTGACCGCAGTAAACAGACTTGGTGCCTTACCGGAGAACAGTATTGCCGTTGAAGATGCTCCAATGGGGATTCTGTCCGCAACAACAGCTGGCCTCAGATGCGTTGCGGTCGGGTGCAGCCTGACAAAACATCTGGATCTGAGCAGAGCAACATGGCAGATTGATTCTCTTGATAGATTTGATTTTATGGCGGTATGATAAATACTATCGTACATTGATTTGTCAGGATTAGCTGATCCAGTAGCAAGTAGCAAGTAGCAAGTAGCAAGTAGCAAGTAGCAAGTAACAAGTAACAAGTAACAAGTAGCAAGTAACAAGTAACAAGTAACAAGTAACAAGTAACAAGTAACAAGTAACAAGTAACAAGTAACAAGTAACAAGTAACAAGTAACAAG
>JAAZBG010000072.1 GCA_012513915.1 Fibrobacter sp. | reverse complement strand
TAGTGGCTTTCAAACAGGGCCAAATCAGTGGAGCAAAACTGTTAAAAGATGTACATACGATATTGGTTTTTCAAACGGCTTTAATTTTAAAATCAATAATTTTGCATTGTTTTGGGGTACGGGATTCTGTTTTACTTCAGATATCGATTTAACAACAGATGACCGCAGGGATGTTAACTATGGAATGAGTTTGCCGTTGTATGGGGGAATTAATGTCTTTATTAATGATTTTTTGGCTATAACAGTGGAACCACGATTTATAATCATTTCATCAATCAGAGATAACTTCAGTTACTCACCGATACATTTTGGTCTGATAGCTAAAATTAAATAGAGACCACACATCAAAATAAAACAGTCCAGTGCTTTGACTGGACTGGTAAACCTTACGCAGTAGAACGAAATGAACAATTTTTAACCTGCCATCCCTAATCATTATATAATACCTGTCGGAGAGCTCTCCCCCGTTATGTGGAGTGGATACGGTTCAGAGAGCGATTCCTTTTCCCCATAGATGTTTTGAAGAAACTCCAGTTCGTTCGTCCAACATACCAAGGCAAGCTCAGTGCTCAAAGCAGTTCTTCGACTCAAATTGTTGATCCATCGTTCTGTTCTGCTCTCAGTGTATTCTCGTCAATCAAACTTCGTATTTGTTCAGATTACCAGGTTGCATAAGTTCGGCCTTACCATTGCTTCCACCCCAACAACATTATCAAAGGATAATTTGAGCTCAATTGAGCATTATTTTCATGCAAAACATCTTTCTGACTACAGAAATCAAGATTCCTTGCTTTTCTTATACTATATTATTATTAATCCGCCGGAAAAACCGGGATATTTACCCATATAGTGCTCTTGTTACCAATGCGGCACGAAATACTGGTACACGTCTTCTTTTCGCAAAGAATCAATATATGAAGCCTGCCCTTAAAATTAAATGTTTACTTCCCATTGGTATATTATTCAATTTATTTAAAAACGTCTTTATCCATTTTATTCTGTCTATACTACTCTTAGCAATATCAATATCTCCAGAAGAAACAAAAAAATCAGAGATTCAATTTAACCACAGACTCAGAAATAGATATGTAACAGAAAAAGATACTATTAAAGATCCTCTTAACCTTTCATTGAAAAATATTGAAACGGATTCAACTCCCAAAACACCAAATCTTGTATTACCACGCATAATGTTAATTGGCGGATACTCTCTTTTTGCTTGTGGAATATCTGCAGCTATAATTTCCTATAAAAAAATGAATGAAATTGATGAAGGTCCATTTTCTTATAGTGGCACAATAAAGAATGAAGAAAAGAATAATGCCAATTTTTCTTTATTCTTTTTTTCATGTCACATGGTAGGTGGTGGACTATTTTCAGGTATTTTTGGAACTGTAAAAACTATCCGGGCAAAATATAGATTTACTATGCCTAAACGGTCCATTTCTCTTATCCTCAATGAAAACATTGTCGGTTTAAATTTTAATTACTGTTTTTAGCAATGAAAAACATCATTATATTTCCATTTTGTTTTTTCTTACTATGCATACATAATGTTCATTATGGGGTTAAGATTAACTGGTATTTAACATTTATTAATAATCGCAATAATGAAATAAGTATTCATATTGAAAAAGAGTCACCTGAAAATTCCTGGGATAACCCTGATTGGGTAAACTCAGGTAAAAATGAAATAATTGTTATACCCCCAAATTCCAATCTAAAAGTGGATATAGAATTATCCTCCAAATATATTGATGAAGAACCAATTGTCAGAAAAAATTCTGATTATCTGTTTCATATTTTGATAGACAATACAGATAGTATTGATATTAATCTATTCCCCTTCCCGGAATATGAATCTCATGTATTATGTTCAGAATACTATTCCGTTAATTCTGATACATCTCAAGCATCATATAATTGCTCATCTGTTTTTTTTGACACATTGACTATTTATGACGACTCTGTAATTTCAACTACAAATTATTATAAATTGTTTCAAAAATGATTGAAGTAAGAAATAGTGGAACGCAGAAAACGACCTGCTTCAAAGGCTGTAAATGACATTGTTTACCTCCAGGGCTTCCTGTGTATTTAAATATGGACAGGAGTGTCCGACCTTGGATCAAAGGATCGGAGATTTGAATCCCCCGCTGGAAAGCGCTCCCCTTAATAAGGGGGGAGTTGGGATACTAGCCGAATTGTGGGGTAATAGAGCGTTATAAAGAGAGATACTTTACCACCGCTCCAGGAACAAAAGATCTGGAGATAGTGTTCATAAAGTTGCATTGGAAATATTCTTTGTTAAAAACTATCGAAGATAGTTTTGCCAAGGTCATGTAATGCCTGTGCTGCCCTCGGTCCTGGTCGGGCAAGTAACTTGGATGTGATCGTTACCACCGGGATATCGTTGGTTTTAATATATGTTTGAAGGGTAC
>JAAZBG010000071.1 GCA_012513915.1 Fibrobacter sp. | reverse complement strand
TGACCTCCTTGAAAGAACAGGGTGTTTTTTCCTTTCTTCCAAAGCCTTTTAATAAAATGGAGCTCGCCGAAATCGTTTATAATGCCCTGTATGGGAAGAAAAACGTATAGGGGAAATATATGTTACAGAAATCGTTGGTAGGGGTGTACCTTATAACGGTGGCTTTTCCTGCACATTCACAGATCTTTAGTGAGCTGTTAACGAATAATGCAGGTGTGACAGTGCTTCTTTCTATAATCATTATTCTTGCACTGGTTGCTGCAAAACTTGTGATAACAATCAAAAGCCTGAAAAAAAATGAGGCCGGTTTCAATGACCGTGAAGAGAAGTACCAGCGCGTTATAGCAGAGTGCAGAAACACAGAAGCAGAGTTGATCTTATCCAGAAACAAATTACGTGCGATACTTGACAATATGCCATTTCTTGTGTGGCTCAAGGATGCTGATGGCCGGTTTGAGGTTGTCAATGAAGCATTTGCAAGCTCATGCGGATATTCTGTTAAGTCAATTATCGGAAAGACAGATTTTGATGTCTGGCCACAGGAAAGTGCGTTAAAATACTGCAATGATGATTTTGACGTTATGCGCAGCGGTCTGCGTAAAGAGGTTGAGGAACTTATTGTTGATAAAAAAGGCAGGACCTGGTATGAAACGTTTAAGACACCTGTTCGGAATGAATCGGGGCAGGTAATCGGGACTGCTGGTATGTCAAGGGATATTACCGACCGGAAAAAGCAGACAGAAGAACTTGAAACGTTTTTCAAGGTTAACCTTGATCTTGTATGCATTGCTGATACGGATGGATATTTTATTAAGATCAATGAAGCGTGGAGCAGAATACTGGGATACTCAATTGATGAATTATACAAACACAGGTTTCTTGATTTTGTGCATCCGGATGATATGCAGACAACACTTGACGCAATAGAGTGTCTCAGTAATGGGATGGAGGTACTTAACTACATAAACAGGTATCGGTGTAAGAATGGTTCTTACCGATATATCGAGTGGCGTTCGCATCCAAAAGGAAAGTTGATTTATGCAGCAGCTCGTGACATTACGGATCATAAAAAAATTGAAGATGATCTTCGCGCCAGCGAGACTAATTTACGAAGCATAATCAGTAGTTCACCTGTCGGGTTTCATATTTATACCGTTAATGAGAATGGTAAATTACTATTCAGTATGTTTAATGATGCCGCAGATACGATCCTGCATACGAAACATGCTCCGCTTATCGGGATGGAAATTTGTGATGCCTTTCCTGCATTATCAGGAACCGGTATTCCAGAAATGTATGCTGCAATAGCACGGGGTGAACTTGGGACCCAGAATTTTGAAGCTCCTTACAGTTACAAAGGGATCAGGGGTGTGTATGATGTCCGTGTTTTCCTGGGGGCTAAGGGTCAGGTTGTAGTAAACTTTGTTGATATCTCCGAAAGAAAAAAGGCTGAGGATGCACTTACTGCATCAAAAAAGTTACTGGAAGAAAAGAATAAAACCCTTGAACAGCTGGTCTATGTAATATCACACGATCTGCGTTCTCCTCTTGTCAATATTGATGGGTTCAGCAGAGAGCTTGACTTGACATTGAAGGAGATAAAAGAGTCGCTTGATAGCGGGATTACAGAAGCGAATTTAACCACAAAACTGAATCTGGCTATTCCTGATACGCTTAAGGCACTTGAAAGGATCCGGGCAAGTACCCGCCAGATGGATGCGTTGCTAAAGGGCCTGTTATTGCTTAATAGAATGGGCAGAGCCGCGCTTCAGATCGGTCCGGTTGATATGAATGCAGTATTTCAACAGCTTGTATCATCGTTTGCATTCAGGATAAAGGAGGCAGGTATCATATTTACTATAGGGCAATTACCTGCATGTCAGGCCGACACAACACAGGTTACGCAGCTTTTTGCCAATCTTATTGATAATGCTATTAAATACCGCAGTAAGGAACGCCCCGGTAGTATCGATGTCACCGGAGAAATTGATGGTAGCGATGTAATTTACAAGGTTAAAGATAACGGAATAGGTATCGCAGAAAAATACAAAGAGAAGGTATTTGAACTTTTTCACCGCCTGCATCCAAAAGAGACTGATGGTGATGGGCTTGGACTTACTGTTGTCAGACAGATTATTTCCCGTCTTGATGGGACAATTTCACTTGATTCAGTAGCTGGTGAAGGATGTATATTTTCTGTAAAACTTCCTTGCTCAGGGATAACTTCTGAAACTACAAAAAAGGAGCCGCAATGAATCAAGAAGTTATTATTTTAATCGCCGAAGATGATGACGGGCATGCTGAACTTATCAAAAAGAACCTTGTCAGGGCAGGTATCGCTAATACAATACTTCATTTCAGGGATGGCGAAGAGGTTATCAATTACCTTTTCAAACGGGGGGATGGACCTTATCGTAATAATGGTGATTCATTTGTACTGCTGCTTGATATTCGAATGCCGAAAATGGACGGGACGATGGTGCTTGCAGAGATAAAAGCAGATCCTGAACTTCGCAAAATTCCTGTTATCATGATTACCACCACTGATGATCCCCGGGATGTTGAGAAATGTCACAGTATCGGTTGCAGCAATTATATCACTAAACCCATTGAGTATGATGCATTCGTGAACGCAATCCGTCAATTGGGACTTTTTCTTTCTGTAGTTCAGATTCCGGAAGTCAATTGACAATAATGTCGTGACCGTGAGTAGTATACGCATCTACAGTAAGGCTATACGGTTTTGGCAGGAAACGATAATCGGTTGGGCGAATCATCAATTATGAATACAATAATGATTCGCCCGGTATTCCAGTTCTACGCTGTTATTTCAATTTTCTTTGGCTTTGCCGATTCTTTTACAGGAAGAACAATTTCAAGCACTCCGTTTTCAAGTGTCGCAGCGATACGTTCTTTATCATAGTCATCAGGAATCTGAAATGCACGGTAGTAATTACCGGTCCTAAACTGACGCGTTACTGCGTTGTCAGGTTCTGCAAAACTGTTTTTTGCCTTTATAGTCAGATTATTTGTTTCGTCAACATGTATTGCAACATCTCCTTTGGCGACACCCGGAAGATCCATAACAAATACAGCGGAATCATCAGAAGTATATATGTCAACATCCGGACTGAATGATTTACCATTATAGGACATCTGTTCTGCTGATGAACTGCTTACTTCCTGTTTTTCTCTTTTTTCAAGATCTGTTGTCATAGCAATCACCTCCACCTCTTATCTGGTTTCAATTGTTATCGTTTTGGGTTTTGATTCTTCGGCTTTTGGAAGTATAATGGTCAGTATACCATTTGTAAATTTTGCCGAAATTTTGTCAGACAGAACCTTGACAGGAATGCGAATCGTTTTCTCAAAAGATCCAATTGATCGCTCTCTGCGGAGCACGGTCATTGAGACTGCTGACGGTGTGGCATCACGTTTCCCAGTGATTGTCAGAGCACCTTCTGAAAAGGTTATCTCAACCTGCTCTCTGGACAATCCTGGCATTTCCGCTGCGACGGTAAGTGTGTCCCGGTCTTCATAGATGTTGACAAAAGGAAATGTTGATGCTCCCGTGGCTGAGGCGTAATTTGAAAAAAGCCTGTTCATCTCATTACGCAATCGTGTGAGTTCACCTGATACATCATCATACCACAACATATAAAACCTCCTTTTTTTTATGTGTTATACGGAGCATATGCTCCCTGCTTAATTCACTTTAATCTCGATCACCTTTTTGTCAGATTCTTTTTTTGGCAGTTGAACATTAAGTACACCATTTCTATACTTTGCATGTGCATGTTCCCAATCTACATTTTTGTCAATACTTATACTTCTTGAGAAAGAACCGTAGCTGCACTCTCTGTAATAATAGTCTTTGTGACTGTTTTCTTTATCGTGGCGTTTTTCTCCACGTATAGTGAGGATTCCTTTATCCCATGTCAGCTGAATCTCTTTTTCGTCAAGTCCAGGTATTTCAACACGTACAGTGACATTTTTACGGTCTTCAGATATGTCAACTTATGGTAACCGGTCAGGAAAAAGGTTGTTCTCAAACCACAATGATGTATCGAATGGATCATGCAGCAATGCATTATCATTGCGGGTTGAATGATGAGCCGGAACTGGTTTGCTTTTGTTAAACCATGGAATCAAACTTTTCATATAAACCTCCCTGATAATGTATTTAATTATTCGTTTTTCTGGTTTGCAACAATTGCAAAACACGTGCCATTTCTGGCTTCGTCGTCGTAACTTACGAAAAATTACGGTACATAATGGGTTGCACTACGTAAACAAAACCAACGATACGTGATTATAGTACCAGGTATATGATTCAGAGTGTTTTAGATTGAAATATGAAACAGTGAAGGTATTTCAAAATGTGACATGGAGGGGCGAATCAACATTCGCCCTTACGCGTATCAACATTCGCCCGTATACGTATCAACATTCGCCCGTACGATTAGTCAAAATTCGCCCCTGGAATTTAACGGAGTAAATCAGAATTGAGCAATAATATCCCGAACCGCCCGATCCATTCCAACCAGTGCGGCTCTGCTGATTATCGAGTGCCCGATGTTGAGCTCTTCAATAAAATTCATGCGTGCAATTGCCGTAACATTCTGGTAATTCAAGCCATGACCTGCGTTAACATGAAGTCCTAAACGGTTTGCGAACAGTGCTGCATTTTTAAGCTGTTCAAGCTGTTCATCCTGAGCTGCACCAGCTGCTGCATTGGAATATGGACCGGTATGAAGCTCTATGTGTGTGGCACCGATTCGTTTGGCTGATTTTATATCATTCAAATCGGGCATAATAAACAAACTTACAAGAATATTATGGTTTCTGAACGTCTCGATTGCCTTTGCCAGTTCGCGTTCATGTTCACGAACGGCAAGCCCGCCTTCAGTGGTGAGCTCCTGACGTTTTTCCGGAACAAGTGTTACCATAGACGGGAGAACATCAACGGCGAGTTTTACCATTTCCTCCGTGACTGCCATTTCCAGGTTCAGATGAGTCGCTACCGTTTGTTTTAAAAGGTAAATATCACGATCCTGAATATGTCTGCGATCTTCTCTGAGATGTGCAGTGATTCCTTTTGCGCCAGCAATCTCTGCAAGTGCTGCCGCGTGAACCGGATCTGGCTCATGGCCGCCCCGGGCCTGACGAATTGTTGCAATGTGATCAACATTTACTCCAAGTGTTGCCATTCTATCTTTAAGCCTCCTGACGAAGTTATTTACCTTTTGCGAGTTCGGATATATAGACCAGTTTAATTCCATTCTGTTTTAATACCGGAATTTCATTAGTCAATGCCTGTATAAATGAACCACGTGCTTTACTGCTGACAACCACATGCCCGGTTTTCTGTGCAATCATTGCACAGTGGCGCAACGTGTCCTGAATGCGGTTAACGCTGAGTGTCGTATCAACCTTAATGTCAACTGACACATAAGGAGTCCCTTCACTTTTAGCAATAGTACTGACTGATGTATTACGCTGCTGCGGAAAATAGAGAAAATAACTGTTTCGTGATGTGATCTGATCGAAAAGCATTGAAACAACTTTACTGTCTGCGAGTACCCGGGTTCCATAATAATTTGCAACACCACTGAAATTCGGAATCCGCTCAATTGCATCGTTAAGCAGCTGTCTGATCTTGTCTTCTGTGTAATGAACCATTATTACCGAATTGCTTTGTTTTGCAAATGCATTTGGAACCGGTTCCATCGGGAGCATCAGTACAATTTCCTTTTTGTATTCATCCGCAATTTGAGCAGTCCATGTTGTCAGCTTTTTTTCCGGCAAAAGTCCTACTGTCAGCGGTTCGGGAAACGAGAGATACTGAATCGTTGTTTCATCAGCCTGAAATCCGAAATCCTCAATAAATATCGCAATTTTTGCGGTACTTGTAAAGTATGCTGAGGACCGCGCCAGAACTAACATAAACGGCGGATTTCCTTTTTCCCTGCAACTGAATTGAATGCGGCACCCTTTGGCATCAGATTCGTAAAAGCAATCGTCCATGGTGTAGGCAGCATCTTTTAAGCCGGATTGGATCATCCAGACGATCCACTCCATCGGTTTACCGCGCGGCACTGACGTCCTGATCTCGATTGACGAGTCCTGTTTTAATACTGTCCGCTTGATATTTTGATTGCTTACTTCAAGAGTATGCAGTTGTTCCATCAGTTGCTGCTCAAATTTCACCGAGGTACGTACGGTGTCATCAGGCTCTTTCTTATCTTTTGCAATGCCATGAACCATTAGTCCGCTTGATGTTAAAATTTCAGGCTTTACAAGTATGGTTACGGTGACAGCAATAGCGATCAGCAATATCAGGATAAAAAATATTTTGAGTTTCATCAGGTACAACTTCTATTATATTGTTTACAGGAAAAAGGAAAATACCCCATTTTTCAGTAAATTACAAGGAATTCCATACTGAGTTCAGAAAATTTATCAATAATGATTCCAGCACTTACAGGTCCGACCGCTTCCGGTAAAAGTGCACTTGCAATGGCGCTTTCGCAGGAGTGCGGCTGGGATATCGTTTCCTGTGACTCGAGGCAGGTATATCGTGGCATGGACATCGGGACTGCAAAGCCCGATCAATCTGAGCAATCTTTAGTCAGGCATTGGTTGATAGATCTTATTGAACCATCCGAAACATATTCCCTGTACCGCTATTTCAGTGATGCCGAAGGGGTGATTGATCAGCTGCATACGAAGGGTAAGCGCTGTATCGTCTGTGGAGGTACCGGATTATATATGCGGACACTCATCGATGGAGTAGGGGGGCAGGAGGAGTCTGATCCGGAGATTCGGGATATGCTGACGCAGCGTGCAGTACTTGAAGGTACAGAAAAGATGCATGATGAACTGAAAAAAGTAGATCCGGTGAGTGCATCAAAGATACATAGCAATGATGCACAGAGGATCATTCGTGCACTTGCAGTGTATTGTCAAACCGGCAAACCGTTATCATTACTCCAGAAGATAAAAGAGCGGCCGGGAAGATATAAATACTCGGTTGTAAAGCTAACCATTGATCGGGACAGACTGTATGAGCAAATAAATAAGCGGGTTGATGCAATGATCAGTATGGGGCTCTATGATGAGTTCAGAATGTTGGTTAAAAAAGGCTATACAGCTGATTCTCCGGGACTTCAGTGTGTCGGTTACCGTGAATTTTTCCCGTATGAACAGGCTGCAATTTCATTCCATGATGCAGTGGAGCTTATAAAGAGAAATACACGGCGTTTTGCAAAACGTCAGGTGACCTGGTTTGCGCATCAGCAGGATGGTATTGAGGTTGATATCTCCAGGGGGATGGATGCTGTGCTGCCGGTTATAAGAAATTTTTACAAAGAAAGCTCTTTTGATTGAAATTTATTTTAATTATCTTTGATGATACGTTTGAAACTACAAAACAATAGTTGAACTATAGCTGAACATATAGTAAATTGAGAGTGCTCCTGTCGTGCAGAGTATGGGGCTATTAATATATGATTAAGGTACTTAATACCTTTTAAATTACCAGAAAATCCCTGATTCTTTTATACCATTTGGCCGTAACTGTGGCCATAGTAATAATTTTTTCCTTTTTAGTATCTTCCGTCGGGAAGAAAGGAGTCCTCCTCATGAATGGCGATGAAATGTCAAGGGGCATGTACCAACAGAATCGCAGACCATCATCACAAAACAAATCATATAACAGTCCCAGTGCCAACTATAGTTACAACTACAATAGTATTGGTAATGGAAATTCAAGTTATAACAATGGTGGACATCAGCAATCATACAAAAAACCTGGTGCTAATGGTCACACAAATAACAAGTTTAAAAATCATCACGGCGGTGGTGGTTCAAGCGACAAACAGCTGATCAAGCAGAATGATCAGATTATAAAGTTGCTCAGGGAAATCAGAGATCGTCTCCCTGCACCAGTTGCTGCACCGGCATCTCAGGTTGCACCGGAGCAGGAATTTGATGATACCGGGCGTGGCAATTATATTGAGGACGAAGAACGCGGTAATGAACGTGATGCTTCCGATGATGAAGTTACTGATGAACCTGATTACGTGTCACCTGATGAACAGGATGCTGATTCAGAGGAGCGCTAACCGGTAACGTTTTTCAGTGGTTTGTACTGTCTGCAGCGTTCTCAGACAACCGGCAATCTAACGCTTATACTGTGCCTGTGGGTGTACCTTGATTACGCTTTTATCGGGTGCGGGATAAGCGTTTCTTATTTTCCTTCCGTATAAAATTACTGATCGGCCTAATTTCTTAATAGACAATCAGATGGCGGTTTTATAGAATTAATTAAACCCGTGTTTCGTGTTACAGCCGAAATGATGAGGTGATTTTTATTGAACCGGTTCAAAGGTATGATGATGAAGCGTTTTGGCAGGATCTTTGTTCTTCTCATTTTTATTACTACTGTTCTTTTAATAAATACAGTCACTGCTGCTACGAGATGGAGCGCACTTCACTGGGTACCTGATGCAGACCTTCTTGATAATAATGCGATTGTTGCAGATGTAAATACGTTTATTTTTACCGACAGCATAGACGGAACAGTCCTGAAACCAGGCTTATTACTTTCATATAGCGTTGCGCGTTGGGTAAACATTGATATCGGGTACGCAGGCGACGTGACCTTTGGGCTTAAAACGCGTATTCTTGGTGAAGAAACACAATCCTGGGTTCCATCACTTGCGGTTGGTATACGTGGCTGCTTTTCAAGCCGGGAGATGTATTATTACGATAATGATGATGATAAGTTTACAAATGAGCTGTATTGTGCATTTGCAAAGAGTATTGAACCAATCAGACTGAGACTTCATTTTGGAGTATTGTCTATTCCTTCGTATCAACGTGAAGCCTTTAATCCATTTATTGCATTTGAGAAATATTTTGGTGGTGGTGTCTATGCAACGATTGAAATGAACCGCAGAGACAAGGATTTTATTCCATCCGTGTTTGCATCATGGCGGTTCTGGAACTCGCGTTTTGAGATCAGTGCCGGTGCAGTTGCATTAACAAAAATGTTTCTTGACAAAGAATCAAAATTTGATGCCGGGATTGTTTCAACGCCTGCCGAAGGATTGGCGCGTCCCGGTATTTATGTTGGAGTACGGTTTAACGGGACGTTTACCAATATAGGAAATATTGGCGGACTTGAACCACTCGAGACCAAAGTAAGGAAACACGAGCGTGAAATCGAACGTCTCCGCTATGATGTTGATAGTCTGAATGATGCGCATAATAAAGATAAAATGAGAATAAGAATACTTGACAGTACGGTTGCAGTCCTTGTCGATAGTACCCTGCGCAGCAAGGATCATTACCATCGTATCGTGATGGATAAACTGAACTCGCTGCGGGTTTTTTATTCACAGGAACCGTTTGAACCTGAGCTTGTCAAAAAGGGATATAGCGAGATTACCGGATACAGAAACGAGATCGTTCCGGCATTGCTTGCAATTTCACTTAATATTGGTGTTGACAAAAAGATACGAAAACTGGCAGTGTCGGTACTTGGCCGTATCGGAACGGGCAAGGCACTTGATGCGCTTATTGACATTTTAAGTCAGGCAAAGGAAGCGGATATACGTATCGAGACAATCATCGGGCTTGGGGATAATAAAGAAACCCGTGCGCTCTATTTAATGAAAAAGCTTGCAAACGATCCTGATGATGCGCTTGCGTTTACTGCACGGGAAGTGTCAAAAAAACTTGAGGTTCACACGGGTAGTACTGCACCTGAGAAGACAGCCTCTAAAAAAGAATCGCAGCAATATGTTCCTGAAACAAAAATTGGTACCAATAGTACGTCTGTAAAGCCTGGTACGGCGAAAGACGATACTGCTAATAAAGTTGTACGTCCTGAGATACCATCAGATTCCATTATATGGGAGCCACTTGAGCCTGCGGTTGTACAGTAAACGCCACCGCAGCAGAAGCCGGCATTGAATGCCGCTGATAGTGTAACAACAAAAAGTAACGCTGATGCAAAAGTTGAAACTATTGATAAAAAACGAAGAAGATAATGAGACTTTGGTAGCAGGCGTACTTTGAGTGATGCTATAAAAATTGGGCTGCTTCTCTTTGTACTTTCACAGATTGAATCGTGTTTATAATAAAACAAGTAATTAAGAAATTGAAAATTACGTAACAGTAACAAATTCGGAGAGAGTGAGAAACGTGCTCAGGGCCGGAAT
>JAAZBG010000070.1 GCA_012513915.1 Fibrobacter sp. | reverse complement strand
TAATGCAAAAGTCACTATCAGAAAATCATATGGTTTTCGTCAATATGAAACATTGGAATATGCTTTATATCATAAGCTTGGGAATCTTCCATTGCCGGAATGTACCCACAAATTCTTCTGACGAGGCCTTTTTATTTGTATTCCGATGATGGAAGTAAGTTATATATGGATGGAACCACTATTGTCGACAATGATGGTTCACATTCTGTAAAATGGGAATCTGGAACAACCGCTACTACTGTTAAAAAAGGATTGCATTCATTAAAGATAGAGTATTTTCAGGGACCTACAGGACATGATTTTAATATTCACTATTCACATGCACAAATACCAAGATGTCAATTACCTCTCGAAAAATTGTATTGTCCCGGTTCTGAAGTTGACGGAAGAAAAAAGTTTTATTCCGAACAGAATCCATATATTAAAATTGAAGCAATTGACAAGAATGAAGATGAAAAAATTGAAGGTTGGGTAATTACCAATACCGATGGTTCAAAAATGTGTTACGGTAATCTTGATTTCAGTGACACCAGAGATGCAACACGTTTTACTTTTTGTTCGGGACAATATGTTGGAAATGTGACAAGTGGTGTCCCTGAATTATATCCGTTTCAGTGGGATTTATCAGAAATAAGAGATATAATTGGAAATCCGATCGTTTACAAATATCAGCAGGATTTGGAAGCCGTGCATTCCGGAGAATATAACAGTGATGCACTTGCATCACCATTATATTATACAAAAGCATCGTATCTAAAAGAAATCAAGAGCCCTGATGGAAAAAAAGTTACGTTTACGCTTGAAGATAAAGGTGATGAAAAATATGACGCGTATGCCTTTAGTTCAGAACCTGATGGATTTCTTGAATTTAAAGAATCAAAGCGCATAAAACAGATAGATTCATATAACGCAAACGCGACAGAACCATTAGTTCATTATGAATTCACGTATGATTATCTTAACAATACATACAGCAATTTATATAAAAAATCTCTGCTAAAATCTATTAAGGAATACAGAGGTGGAACTACTGTATCAGATTTATACAATACTACGATTCTTGATTATTACGATGATATCCAACGGGCTGAACGTTTTGATGATTCTTACAATTATGGGGCTTTAAAAACAATCTTGACAAATGCTGGCTTGTTATCAAAATTTGAGTATAGTAAAGTAACCGGTACCGACAATTCAACACTAAACTATGATTACAGTTTGAATGGTGCAAATGAATGTCCTCTGATTCATGGAAGGGAAGGTTTAGTTTTACATAGTGGAACATATGATGAAGGAAAAGAATTTATCATTGTTCAAGGAGGACATAAATTCGATCGGTTGTGGTTACACACTTTTAATGGGAATAAATGGAACTATGATAATACATTTGAATGTCAACTATATGGAAATACTGGAAAAAAAGACGTATATGTATTTGACAATACGATAGTTTACAAAACAAGTGGGCACAATCAGGACGTAATTAAAGTACTATTTTGGGCAAATGAAAAGTGGTGTGTTAACGATCTGACGATAAGTGGTGATGGTACTGGAATTGATGTCGTTTCCGTAGGAAATGATTTCATGGTTCTAAGAGGTGGTGACGGTGGTGACAATAAAGATCGAATTTGGGTTTATCGACGATTTAATGATTGCTGGGTTCTTGACTTTAAATATGATAATTACAATTTTGGAATTGGTGGTACTAAAAGTATTGCTGTTGGAAAGGACTACTTTGTAGTAAAGCAGGATGGTGCAAGTAACAATGCCTGGATAGTACAGTGGGATGGGAAAAAATGGAATGAACATAAAATAATATATGAGGGTATAGACGACAAAACATTTACTGATGTTTACGCTGGGGCCGATTATGTAGTATTTATAGGTAGTGATGGAACTGAGAGCAGGCGAGATCATATATGGATTTATTATTGGAATGGGACAAGTTGGAAATATGATAATGAATTCAAGTCATATTTTTTATATAATACAGAGGATAAAGCAGTATTTGTAGGTAATGGCTTTTTTGTAGTTCAAAAAGCAGCGGGAACACAAAATCAGGTTTGGGTTTTTACTTGGAATGGGGAAAATTGGGATAAAAAGCAGCTTCAGGCATTATCTGGTCCTGATTGGTATCATAAAACCATTGTCGGACCAGATTATTTTATTCTTCAAGGTGGCAGTGGATCAAGTAATGCAAGTATTCGTCTTTACAAAAAAACAGAAGATGATTGGGTAGTTGAACCAAGGTTTAACTGGACTGGAATTGACTTTGATGGTAATTGCGTTGATATTGCCATTGCAACTACCTGGAATGCATTTGCTGTAATAACCACAAATAACAATATTCTGAGCAATATTTATTCAAGAGTTTATACATTTGATGGTACAACCTGGAATAACGCTTTTGAAAATAGTTACGAAAAAACCGGAAGTAAAAATCCATCTTTGTGTGTAACAAGAAATGGCTTTGGTTTTGCAACAAATGCAAATAATAATCATCTGCAATTTATCCATAAATTCAGGAATAATTATAGTAACCCGGAAAGTTATGTCGTTACAAAAACTTCAAATGGTTCACTCCCTTTTTCACAGGAAACAAGTACTACTTCAAGTACTACTTATAGATATAAAAATGGTGTTTTTGACGCAAATTACGGAATCATTAAGTTTAATGAAGTTGAATCTATAAATGAACAAACCGGGAAAATAGTTAATTATTATTTTAACGATTCTGAGGCTGATAATCAGCAACAACAAAATTCTGAATACAAAGAACTGGATGGCTTTAATTACAGAAAGACCGTTTTTCGGAAAGCTGGAATTGATACAGATGATCCACCTATTAGTAAAGAAGAGTATTCGTATAAAATCGAAAAAAAAGATCACTGGCCTACAAATCTTAAATCAAAACGTTTATTTGAAACAAAAAGTATTGTTAACAGCATTACCAAAAGCTCTTTTCTTTATTATAATGAATCAAACGGTTTGCCTTCTGAGATCGTAACTAGAAATCCTGATGGCTCAGCCACTATGACAAGGACTAGATTTGCCTTTGAATATTATAATGACATGGGGATAAATAATAAGCATATGTTATCTCAACCATGCCAGAAGATAACATATGGGCGATTGGAAAATCAGAGTTATAAGCCTCTTTCATCAAGTGCTGCAACCTTTAAACAAGACCCAAAAACAAATTGCTGGTTGCAGGATAATAACTATTGGTTAAATTTAGCGATGGATAATAATGGCTTTCCTGAAGCGAGTGGGAACTATAGTAATTTTAATTTTGGTGATGTAAATCAAAATTCAAACTGGAAATTTGTTGGAGGAAATATTAAATATGATAAATACGGGAGCATAATTCAAACGACAAGTGCAGATGGGATAAATAATTCTGTAAACAGGCGTAATGATAACAAAATGACAATTGCAAAAATTGCTAATGCAACATATGAAGAATGTGCCGTTTTTACCTGTGATTATGATGATAAGGTTGATCCAGATTATTTTGACAAAGAGAACGGGTGGGGGAAAGGTGCTGGAAATGATATCGGCTTACCAAATGCAGAATCAATAGTTTGCGAAGAGGCAAAACACTTTGGCAATAAAGGCGTTAAGGTGACAAACGCATTTGGACCAACTCGTGCATTTAAACTTGAAAAGGGACGAGATTATATATATTCTGCATGGATAAAGAAGGTTTCAGGTGATGTACCATTAGAGAATGGCATGGTAATTGGTATTGATTATCGAAAAAGGAAATCATCAGAAGGTGTCTGGCCATATAAACTTTACTTGTTGTTGAATCTCACGCAATTTTCACATGAAAATCTCACGATAAATTCTTTCCGGTACCAATAAAAAACGCTCCCTGCAATCAAGGAGCGTTTCACATTCAGATGTTAGTATTGAATGGTTAAAAAGG
>JAAZBG010000069.1 GCA_012513915.1 Fibrobacter sp. | reverse complement strand
TCCTTTTTAACCATTCAATACTAACATCTGAATGTGAAACGCTCCTTGATTGCAGGGAGCGTTTTTTATTGGTACTGGAAAGAATTTATCGTGAGATTTTCATGTGAAAATTGCGTGAGATTCAACATCTATTTACACAATATCATTGCATGATTCTTCACATTCCTATGGAGTGGGGGAAGAGGTGTAAGGTAACTCCATTTTCCTCCTGACATCCGCAATCGGTTCCGGTGAATGTGCGACATCACGATACTTCTTTGTGTAAATTGCTTTTTCCCGACAACAATTATAACATCGCCAGCATGATTGACACTTTTTTTCATCAAATACAGGGTACTCATTTATTGTTATTGCGTGATAGGGACATTTTTTAACACAGATTCCACATTTAATACAGCGTTCCGTATCCACCATCTTTTTACCCATCGCTATTTTAGCAGCAATTCGTGGTATCGCAAATAGTAATTGTTCACCAAATTTCGGTATAAACGCAGGAGCATTAATTCCATTTTTCAGCTTCTCAATTTTCCCATTTAAATCATCGATAAATGATTTAAATTCTGCAAGTTCTTTTTCATCAGGCGCCTGTGTATTTGCTACTCCCATCATTATCATAGTGGGAATGTTCTCCGGCATATGCAACGCATACCCTGCGATAATGTTAAACCCTCTGCTTCGTACAATTCTACTTAATATCGCAAGGGTTGGACCATTGAAATTTCCGTATGTGTTAAACACAAATGATGGTTTACGGGATTGCAAAGGTACTTGTTTGACAAATGTGCGCATTAACGGTGATGGACCAAAGAAATCAGCGTAACATGCAAAACCGATAATATCATAGTTCCCGTAATTGACATCATTACCGGATGTTATATCATATAAATCAAAATCCACGCCCCTAATTGAATCACGTATATACCTACATGCAAGCAGCGTATTACCACTGCCTGAAAAATAACATATCAGTCCTTTCATATTTACACCCCTCTCCATTAATTAAACAATTTAACTGAAAATTACTATTGAACATGCCTTTTTTCAATACTTCCCGAAAGGAATATATGGAAAATCCAATGATCAAACATTAGTTTCAGCGGTATCCAGCGGTTGTTTCAATTTACCTATTACCTGCTCAAATCACATAAGACATGAATTATTTTACAGAGTATGAAAGAAAAAATTCTAAACCGTTTCTTACGGTATGTAAAAATAGATACACAGTCGGACAAGCACAGTACTTCGGTTCCATCAACACACAATCAGTTTGATCTAGCCAACACACTTGTTGATGAATTACAATCGCTTGGTATCAGTGATGCCTACGTTAATGAGCATTGCTACGTATTTGCAACACTTCGCTCAAACTGCATGACAAACGAACCGGTAATTGCGCTCTTTGCCCACCTTGATACATCACCGGACGTATCGGGCGCAAAGGTAAATCCTCAGGTAATATCGCATTATAACGGTGAGGATATCATCCTTCCTAATAATCCGTCAGTAATTATCGCAGTTTCCGAGAATCCTCATCTTAAAGAATCTATCGGACATACTATTGTCACTACGGATGGAACTACGCTGCTTGGCTCTGATGACAAAGCGGGAATAACTGCCATCATGTCATGCATTGAGTATTTAATTGCTAATCCCGGCATAAAACATGGTGATATCAGGATTTGCTTTACACCAGATGAAGAAACCGGTAATGGAATTACTCATTTCAGCCTTGATGAACTCCGGGCTGATTTTGGATACACTGTTGATGGCGGATTTATTGGAGAACTCAATAAAGAAACATTTTCTGCAGATTCTGCAACAATTGAATTCAAGGGTGTTGACATGCATCCAGGGTATGCAAAGGATAAAATGATTAACAGCATGAAAGCGCTTGCATTTTTCCTGGAACAACTTCCCGATCATCTTGCTCCGGAGCATACATCCGGTTATGAACCATACATTCATCCTGCTTCAATTCATGGATCCGTAGCATTATCCGGAATTGACCTTTTACTCCGTGATTTTTCAGATGATGGTCTTCAGAGATTACGTACTTTTATTGATACGATTATCAAACGAACACAGCAAAAATTCCCTGAAACGTCAATTACCGTTTCCTATAAAGAATCATATAGAAACATGGCCCAGGCACTTACATTGTTTCCGCATAGTACTGAACGAGTTGAAAAAGCAACTATAAAAGCAGGCCTGAGTCCTTATTGGGTTCCAATTCGTGGAGGTACTGATGGATCAAAACTTACTGCACTGGGATTACCGACTCCTAATATTTTCACAGCAGCCTGCAACGCGCATAGTTTAACAGAGTGGCAATCCATTGACGGCCTCGTGAGTGTTGTTGACACGCTAGTAAACCTTGTGAGTTGTCAACCTGAATAATTTTTATTTAAGATATTGTCTCATCAATATCTGTTTTTTTGTCCCATAGGGACAGTATATTTATAGAAAATGTCCAATAAATAAAAACCATTGTCCCGTAGGGACAAAATACACATTGGTACTTCAATTGTATGGCAAACACATTCTCACAGATCAATCTTTCAGTGTAATATACAATAAATATGTCGTCCCTACGGGACTTGGATTGTTTTTGTTGTCACTTATTCTATAAATATTTAATCCCGATGGGATCAGAAAAAAAAATAGTGATGTATTATTTTTTGCACAATGCCTATTGCCGTATATGTTTTTACAGTTAATTCTTTATTAATGAAATTAATTGCATAGGTTGACATGAAGGTAACATTCGACTCACAAATTTCGTGTAAGAGCCATTTTTAATTATTTCTCTATTTCAAGCTCTTTAAGCTTTCGTGACAAGTTACTCTGGGCCATTCCAATCGCTCGTGCTGTAGCGGTAATATTCCAGGTATTTTTTTCAAGGGCATTTCTAAGGAATTCCTTTTCAAACTGAATTCTGGCAATTTTAAAATCCATCATCGCATTATTCCCATCTGAATACATCACAACAGATTCATCATCTCCATTGTGATTTGAACTTTCCATACGTTTCTCACGTTGCGCATCAATATCATCACACGTAATTTCATCTTGATCTGCATAAACCGCCAGTCGTGTAATCAAATTTTTAAGCTCCCGTACATTTCCCGGATACTCTATTTCCTGAAGCAGATCGCGTGCACCCCTTGAGAATTTTTTAGTCATACCAAGTTCTTTACATATTTGCATAAGAAAATGTTCCGCGAGTGGAATTATATCCTCTCTTCGCTGGGCAAGACCTGGAACCTTAAGAACAAATGCACTTATTCTGTACCAGAGATCATGACGAAATTTACCTTCCTTTACAAGTAATTCTATATTCTTGTGCGTTGCACAAACGATGCGCACGTCAACCTTGACATTAGCAGTACTTCCAAGTCGTGAAAATATGCCATTTTCAAGCACACGCAGCATCTTTGCCTGAATCTGTATATCCATATCAGCTATTTCATCAATGAACAGCGTCCCGCCATGTGCACGTTCAAAACAGCCCTCACGCTTTTTATCTGCACCGGTAAACGCACCCTTTTCGTGCCCGAACAGTTCATCTTCCGCAAGTGTCAATGGCATTGATGCAGCATTGGTTGCAATAAACGGTCCATTTGACCGCGGGCCATTATAATGTAAATGACGTGCAAGAAGGTCTTTTCCGGAACCTGATGGTCCGGTGATTACAACTGTTTCCTTTATATAAGAAAGTTTTGATGCCTGTATGTAAAGTTGTTTCATCGCATGTGAACTCAAAACAAGATCACCATTACCCGTAACAGCCTTCTGGTTCAGTTTCTTCCTGAGTTGAACCCCCTCAAGAGCATTTCTGACACATGTACGAACCTGTAATAGTCGTAATGGTTTTTCAAGAAAATCATGTGCACCCAATTTAAATGCTTCTTTTGCAAGTGCTACCGTTCCAAAACCGGTAATCATAACAACGGGCAATGATGGATTGGCAGCCTTAATTTTTTT
Source organism: Fibrobacter sp. (assembly GCA_012513915.1). Lineage (GTDB taxonomy): Bacteria > Fibrobacterota > Chitinivibrionia > Chitinivibrionales > Chitinispirillaceae > JAAZBG01. The sequence goes on along the minus strand of JAAZBG010000069.1, from coordinate 26,189 downwards.
GAGAACACCAATACCATTATCGCTTCCGAGTTTAATATCAATTATTGCCATGTCAATATCAGATGTTAAACCCGCCAGGATTTCTTTTTCATCTGATGCACACACAACGTCATAGCCATCTTCGGCAAATATTTCCTCTAATGTCAATCTTATTTCAGATTCATCATCAGCCACAAGGATCTTCATTTTTTCCTGCATTGACATAGTATATTCTGCCGTCTCCCTACATACTTGACTTTAAGAGTTTAATGCATAGTGTAACACCGTGATCGTTACTACCTGTTGATGACGTAAGGGTGATTGACCCGTTCATCGATTCTACTAACCGTTTAACAACAGGTAATCCGAGACCGGTACCACCTTTTTTAAAGGTAATATATGGTATCCATACACGTTCCAGATGTTCCTGTGGAATCCCACATCCATTATCCCGAATACATATTACTGCATAGTTATCCAAACGTTCAACATCAACATAAATTGTTGTTGCACCTGCCTCAACACTGTTTTTCCAGATATTTAGAAAAATCTGATTAACAAGATGTTTATCTGCGATTACTTGTACACTCCCCGTACATACAGTTGTGACTACTTTTTGCATATCATCAGCAATGCTGTTGATTATTTCACCTATTTCAAATTTTGTAAATGATGGCTCTGCATCCCTGGCGAAACTCCTGAAATCATTCACAAGCCGTTCAAGATTACCTACCTGTAAACTTATTCGTTCGACAAATCTGACTATTTCCTCTCTTGTTATATCAGCGCCATTTTCAAACCGGTCGGTAATTCTATCAAGTGTCAATTGTATTGGTGTCAGGGGATTTTTTATTTCATGGGCCATTACACGCGCAATGTCCCGCCATGCATTTTCCATGCCCTGGGCATGCGCTTTTTCCCGAAGCTTTACAAGCTCCTTCTGCATTGTAATCATGGACATTTCAAGCTTTCCCAGTGCTCCACCCTCTTTATTAACAATCGTTACATCAATGCCGTTTCCTATTTTATCAGCTGCAACAGCAAGATTTTTTAATGGCCTTGTTAATTTTCTCAGTGACCATACTGCAAAACAAAACAACAACGTGAATAATCCAATAGCCATCAGTAACATTGCGAAAGACTGTTCTTCAACGATATATGGAATCAAAGCGTGCCATTGACGATTTCTTTCGATGGATAAAGATATTTTCCTGTTAAGTGAGTCATTATCATTTCTGATAAAAGAACGTAAAAGTGGCTCAAGATTTGAATCGGTGCTCAATTCCAGTGTATTTTTTAATTTGTTGACAAGTACATTTTGGAGAGGAATAGCAACCATTACCAATAACAGGATTGCAATAATTATAATTTTCCACTCAATCTCGAGATTCTTATAAAAATTGAACATTTTAACAGTTGCTCTTTTTATCTTTTTCGCTGTGCTGGAATAACTGTTGATGGATCAAAACCAATACTAACTCGCTGTTGTCCCCAGACCCTGCTCATATCGACAACTTTGTTTAGCCGTTCTGCCTTACTGGGCATAATCGTTACATCAACTTTACATGCACTCGCTCCATTTGGCACCTCAATCTCCCATCTGCAATAATCCCGTAATGCAAGATTAATAAGGGAGTATTCGTTTGACCTCCTGATTGCCCTATCATTAGAATCGGTATAATTATATGTATAATTAACCATATCAAAGTTGAGCGTTCTGAAAAAATACACAGTATCGGATTTATCTGAAAAATGAAGTATCCTGTACTGCAACGGAATACCGGCATCAACAAGCTGCTCGAGTTGTTTATTCCAGCCGATATCGAGTTTACATTTAAAAATAACCACCTCAGGTGTCCGATAATCATGAAAATCAATACCAATAGAAGCCTTCTCCGTCTGAGGAGAAAGCCAGTGTGCAAAAAATAGAAAAAAACCCACTAATCCGTCACGAATGCCATTCATTAATCAATTTACACTTTCCCAAACTGTCAGGTACCATTACCATGTTTAAGTATCTCTGATGAATACACTATAGTTAAAGTAGTGTCGGTACAAAACCTCACTTCACACTTCCCACTCCCATCCTCAATCCTACCCGATATTCCCAAATGTGATCCTGAAGCGAAACCCGGGAACAACAGCCATAAATCCTTTACATCCAGGAATATCAAACCCATTTACAGAAAAAAGAAATGATCCATTGACATCAGCACCGATATGCATCCAGGGAAGCAGGGAAACGGTAAATCCGCTGTGAAGATTAACACCAGAATAACGAGCTTTCGCTTCTTCTTCATTCTCCTCGATTTCATCGATGGTTGTTTTCCATGGATCACCTGTTGTACCTTTAGTAACGGTTAGACTTCCAAAACCTAGTGTTCCACCAACAAGATAATTCATATTATTCTTTACAAATGCTTTTTCAATCATAAAGCCGCCAAAACTATGTGATACACTCAGATATATTGATGTGTCACCTATTGTTGCACTTGTAAATTCATACTCGCCACCCCATCCGCTTATACCAATACGGACACCGTTACCAAGACCTCCATACACGGAACCTCCCATAAGCAGCAGCGGCTTGTAGGAACCATCAATGTCAGTAAACGAATAACGTCGTAGCGTATTGTCTTTCCTAACCAGTTTCTGTACAGGTTTAGTTGACAATGCTGCGATGGTCGGACTAACAGTGATACCTCCGCCATATCCCTGTACCCTTGACTTTGATAATGATCTGCTGAATGATTGACGAATACTTGACAGTTTTTTTGATATAACGGTCGCATCAATCGTGTCGTCACCATCACCATCTTCTCTAACTGTCAATATTATAGTTTTCTTCAGAGAATCATTCCTGTTGTCTGCTGCAATCAATGTGTCAATCACAGCAGTATCATTTTTTAATGTTTGTAACGACTGTATCGTGTCACCAGCATTCACATCCACTGTAACTTCAGTTATCGAATCAGCTGTAATGATACTGTACTGTAAAATCACCATACTGATTGCCATTGCCAGTTTATTCATAATTTTCTCCATTTGTTCATCTCCGGACTACCTATACCTAATGATGTTTTCTTATGTTGATGATCCGAATACCAGTCTCAAACGAACAGAGGGGTTAGCTGTCCAGAAACCTCCATAGCGGGAATTGAAACCTCTTGACGAGTAATAAAAGAGTGCCGATCCATCAATACCCGCATGAAGCCACTTTGTAAATGAATGGGTAAAACCGCCTCTGATATCAAACACCCAGGCAGCTGCACCAAGATAACGGTCATCCGTTTCATTAGATTCACTATCATCCCACCACGAAGTATCTGAATCATAATCATCTGATGCCGAATAAAAAGCACCATTCCCTTTCATTCGTTCTTCAACTACAATTATTCCACCGACACCAATCATTCCACCGACATACAGATTAAGCTTATCTATTTTAAAACTTTTTTCTGTCACCAGCCCTGTGTGGCCAAACAACACATGCATCTTAATCGTCGAATCGATTAATGAGTCTCTGCCTCTCGCAATATCTACAGGTGATGAACGTACTGTCCAGGTATCCCCATAAAAGCCTCCATATCCACCCCAGGCTCCGAATCCCAGACGCATTCCGTTTCGGCGCTGTCCTGCATATCCCATAAAGCCAATGGTTGTCAGCACATCTTCATCAAAATCAAATCCACCTATGTCAATAGTACTTTTTACAACTTTTTCTACCGGTTCAAGATTAAATTTCGTTAATCCGATTTCAAAAACTCCCGAACCACCTGTTCGCATATCGTATGGAACGGTGTCAGTAGTAATCTCAATCTCTTCCTGCTCATCATCGTCGTCGTCACAATACGCGCTGAAAAACAGGGCCGTCACTCCAACCATCAATAGTGCAATTTTTCTATACATGATACCTCCTGTTAAAAATCCACATCTAATGAATGAACTTTATTAGTATCAAATCTTGTGCCACAAACAAAAATTATTGCAACTTGTTGAATTTATTAATAAGAATCTAAAAGACCGTTGATTTTTAATAATGGATTAGTCTCTTTATATCAAATTTATATAATGCGCAATATCTATATGATATGAGCATGCTTAAATAATCCTGAAATCTGCGGTTGAGTGTGCGAGATAAGGGAAAAAAAACATAATACTTTGTTCAATCCCAAATAACTACTTCCATAAAAATTAGCAAATTGTTTTTTGTCTTGATTGCAGCTTCTTATCAAAAAGAATCAGGTATACTTTGCGCAGTATTTGTATAGTATCTTCGACTTCTTTTTTTGATTATCGAAAATTACGATTGCGTTAATCGAATATTACCGTTTTGCAATTTTATTTCTGTATGATATCTTGTATATGTACATGATATCAAATTTAAATGAAAGGATTCTCATGAAAAAACTATTGCTTGTTCTTACGATCGCTGGTACAGTATTTTTATCATTTGCACAGACACAGAAAACAGAACAGGCACCTCAGCCTGTGATGAAGCTCTCTGAAACAGACCATGATTTCGGTGAAATTATTGAGACAAATGGAATGGTAAGCTGTACTTTCACGATTTCGAATACAGGAAATGCAGATTTACTGATTACTAATGTTAAGGGAACATGCGGATGTACAGTACCGCAGTGGACAAAAGAACCTATTTCTCCATCAAAAGATGGTTCTGTAAGTGTTACCTATGATCCGAAAAACAGATTGGGTGCATTCAACAAAAAAATAACAATCTTCAGTAATGCAGCAACAAATCCTGTATCAGTATTTATTAAAGGAACGGTTGTTCAGGATGCTGCAGTAACGACTCAAAAGAATATAATGGTAAAGTGATCAGAGACATTTTCCGGAATACTATTTTGTTGTCAATTAACATAAAGAATAACTACGTAACGTGATAATTATATACCAACAAAGACAAATTGACAGATCAAACTGTATTTGTTATTATCTGTTAATATGTTGTAGTATCAGTTGTCTGGATTACACGGTTTGTTGAAGTGCTTTCGGACCGCCTGAACAAAGACCTTAGTAGCTTCTGTCTGGAATTTTTCCTTTTTCCAGATCATGAATAACTTTGCATTGAATGGTTGACCATTCCATTGTATGCATTTCAACGTACCTTTAACAAGTTGATCTTGAACAGTAATTTCAGGCAGCAAAGCAACACCCTTGTATCCCTGTTCAAGAATTCGTTTTGTGGCCTCCGGGCTGTTCACTTCCTGGATTTTCCTAAGCTTGACATCAGCTCTCATCAGCATTTTCTCAAAAATCATCCTGTAGCTGCAATCTGATTTTGATAAAAGTAACGTTTTATCATGAAAATCATCAATTGACTCTATTACTCCGTCAAATGTATTATCCTTCGGATTAGCCACAAAAACAAGGTTGACTTTTGTTAATTCTTCAACGTGTAAAAGTTTGTCACTGAAATTGCTATTGAAAAGAAATGCGACATCTACCAGCCCGGCATTGAATATGTCATTGAAGTTATAACCGACGCAACTGTCAAATTCAAAACATATATTCGGATATTTCTGCTGAAATTCCTTTATAACCGGAGGTAAATAATACGCTGCAACCGAATGAGGAGTGGTAATAATGAGATTTCCGCTTGTCTCATTGAGATCCTTGAAATTACTAAGTATTTCACTCTCAATATTTATTAGACGTTGTGTATATTTTAAAAGCATCACACCTGCAGGTGTCAAACATATTTTATTTCCCGTTCTGTTAATCAACGTTTCGCCAAGACTGTTTTCAAGTGACTGAATCTGAGATGAAACTGTTGACTGTGCATAATGCAAGACACGCGCAGCCTTGTTGAAACTTAACAATCTTGCCACAACGTGAAATGTTTTTAATTCCCTGAATTCCATTTTGATTTATTTTTTGCTAATTGTTGATCATAGTAGTTTTTGTAAGAGTAGTATGTTGATTACATACTGGTTGTATTGTCGTATCTTCGATAAGATTTTCATCATCATCGATCTTTTCAGGTGTAACATCAGAAATTTTTAATGTGTCAACCACAAGTTTCTTCAGTTCCAGTTTCAGCTCATCTTATACGTTCATACTTTATCAATCCTTTATTTACTCAATGGTACCCGTATCTTACTTAACGATTTTTCCAAGTTCTTTAAAAAATGATTCTTCAAAATCCGCTCTCGCCAGGATTAATGATTCAAGCTCTTTCATTTTATTACTGTCAAACTCACGATTCTTTCCAATGCGTTCTGTAAAAAGAGAGATCTCTCTCCATTTATCCCCGTTTTCCATCATTTTTTCTGCCATGTCAGAAAGCGATTCATTATTAAGCAGCTTTGATGCCTCCTGGAGAAATGATGCATACATGAAACGAAATCCGGCACCACCCGTTCCACGCTCTTCAAGGGTCACATGGATCATCATGATTTCGTGGCTCAGATGATCCGTATCGCGTGTACGCGATTGCCACGTTGTCACTTCGCGGGCAAATTTCCGGATACCTTTTACACCAAGAAATGGAATCGGAATTTTTGTCATATTAAAAACAACCTGTTTGATTCCTGCGTATATCTGTTTTTTCCAGTTGATTTCCGAATCGGGTTTAACCGATAGAGGATAAAAGGTAAAACCTCTGGGTGCAAGTGACCCTTTTGTAAAACGTGATACCGCCATTGATTCTGAAGAAAGCTTAACTATTGACGGATAATAACTGTCGCTGACAAGATAATCATTGCCATCCTTACCAACCACAGTGATAAAATGACCGTTAAAATGCACTCTCATATATTTGGGAATATAGTCCATATAGAACATATCAACCTGTACTGCATGGGGTATATTCTTAATAAGTAGTGAATTGGTATACTCAAAAGCATCCTTATCATCGGCAAAATGTTTCTTAACCAGTTTGACATCAAGTCGTTTTTCAATCTGTACCCGCATATCTCCTGGTTTGGAACGGACAACAAATTGAGGAAATGTGAACTGCGGTGTATCAAGATATGCAAAAAAGAATGCACCGGAAACACCAAACACCATCGGCTCACTAATATGTAATCCATTGTGATTTAACAGGGCGGTAAGAGTTCCGGACTCACAATGTGCTGACATTCTGTGATTAAATGGTATCCCGCTCATTTTGTCTCCTTAACAACAGACAATGCTGTAACATAGGGATTTCTTGTTTTTTCCTGTTTTGGTACGTAATGTGCTGTGGAAGGAATCTGAATCTGAAACATATCCGCAAGCATAACGCCAAAAACAGCTGCATATTTTTGCAGCATGGCCACGCTGATCCTGCTGAAGTATTTTAATTCCTGATGTTTCCTGACCTTTTTTGGACTGATGCCAATCCGTGATGCCACCTCAGCTGCGCTGACATCAACAATGATCATATAATATGCTATCGGGCTGATTTCACCATCTGTCAATTTTTTGGTTGTTGTCGTAATTAATTTATTCCGTTTTTCCCAAAAATCATCAACATAGTTTTTTGTAAGAAATGACCCGGTCTGCAACGGACCATACTCTCCATCACTCTTTTCTACATACAGTAACAGCTGATGACTCTTGAAATCAATCTTAGCCTCATTTTCCTTCATTTTTATCTCCATCAGGAATAGTTGCTAACAGATGTTATTTAAGCTATTAAATATAATTTTTGGCTTTACTGACTGGCTTACCGATATATGGTATTACTACATTATCCCGTCATCGGAATGGTCCGGGTCAAACACAGCGCAGAGAACATGTGTCCGGTCAGCCAGGGATAATGAGTACAATTTCCTGCGAACTGTGACAACATACGTTTTTAAAAAATACATATAGGAGCTAAAGATAGTTAATCCCTGTATGTATATTAATTAATGCATCTTATCACAAGGAACAGATATGTTAAAATCACCCTCTCCTAAATCCATGCTTACAAAAACCGGACCTGCGACAGCATCACTTGCTTTCGATTCTAAAATATCACCAATTACCGTTATCGGCACTGATGCAATCAGAAATAGTTTTGATGATACAACGCTGCAGCAGGCAATAAATGCACGCTCATCACCGGGTGTTACCGATGTCATCGTGAACCCGGATGCCCATGTCGGCTATGGAGCTCCGATCGGATGCGTGCTTGTATCACCGACACATATCTATCCGGGTCCTGTAGGAGTTGATATTAAATGCTCAATGAGTCTTCTTCAGCTTGACCTTGACTCATCGGCAATAGCGGATAAGAAATTACGTCGTGCGCTTATTAATGCAATCACAGAACGTACACCGACCGGTCCTGGTCAAGGGCAGCGTGATGTAAAAAAATCGCGAAGAATTTCTAAACAAACCGCAATTAAAGCAGTTACCGAAGGTGCATCAAAAGAGGTCTGTGAGATTCTTTCAATACCCGATTCGTGGCCGTGTCGCTGTGAGGATTCTTTTCATGGAGGCCATTGCGGTACATCAGATGGACTTCTCGAGAGACTTGACACTATCATAAAAACAAACGTTTTTAAACACCTTGATGAAAAGTTGTCACAACTTGGATCATACGGGGGAGGCAACCATTTTGGAGAATGCGAAATTGTTAAGCTCGGAAAAAATGAATCATCGCTGAAAACGGCTGACGTTTTCGGCCTTCTTGACAACAACGTTGCATTTCTTTCACATTGCGGTTCGCGTGGATTTGGAAACATTCTCGCAACCAATCAATTCAAGGTTTTAAGAGCGTATTTTGAAAACAATAATATTCCATTTCCGGCAAATGACCGTGAGCTTGTCTATGCTCCGATTGACACAAAAGAGGCCAATGAGTATCTTGACGACATGTCACTCGGAGCCAATTTTGCAACGGTAAACCACCTCCTTATTAACGCCCTTGTTCTGGAAGCATTTCAGGAAGTTATTCCGGGAGTGAAAGGTAATCTTGTCTACTTTATCAGTCATAATATTACCCGAAAAGAGGTTTTTAACAATCGCTCAACCTGGGTACATCGAAAAGGTGCCACAAGAGCCTTTCCGGCTAATCATGCCGGGCTTGCAGGTACACCATTCGCAAAAACCGGACATCCGATTTTATTACCCGGAAACCCGGTATCAGGATCAGTAGTGATGGTTGCAGAAGGAGGTGCTGCCAAAAGTTGTTATAGTGTCAACCATGGAGCAGGGCGTCAGATGAGCCGCAAGGCTGCTTTTCGTGATCTTGATCAGGTGGTAATCGATAGGGAATTTACATCGAGTGATATCATTACCAATTGCCGGATCTATCCAAAAGATGAAGCTCCCGCAGCCTATAAAGATTTTAATGAAGTGGTAAAAAGCGTGGAACTTGCCGGGCTTGCATCAACGGTCGCACAATTGAAAGCAACCTTTGTTATCAAGGATTCATCGGGTGCCGATGATTAATACCGTTTCAAGTAACTCCAGGAAATAATTGAATTAATTTAGCGTTATTTAAATGCCGATGCTGTACCTTCACCGGCAATGTGCCTATTTCTCTATAGGTAAATCTTCATTAATCCAGGATTTAATCCCTCTGTTCAAGTGAAGTAAATTTTTAAACCCTTGTTTTGTCAGGATTTGAATTGCAACAATACTTCTGTTACCACTTCTGCAATACACAAACAGCGGCTTGTTTTTATACGCATCAAGCTCATTAACACGATCCGCAAGCTCATAAATCGGGATCAAAACCGCCCCCGGAATTCTTCCCTCCTGATACTCTGCGGGTGTCCGGACATCAAGGATAAAAATGGATGTATCCTTCAGTACCTCAGCGGCTTCTTTACCCGACAGGTTTTTTATTTTTGCCTTACCAGCAGTTTTATATTCAATAACTTTCAATGTCGTAATCAATTGATTGTCTTTTGAATAAACCTGAACGTTTCCAGTATCAACAGCTGTAAAGCGGATATACTTTATTGAATCATTCTCTTTACACGATGCGCCGGAAATGGATACCGTGCATACCGGAAACAGCCTTTTTAAAAACTGCATCTCAAGAGCATCACCCCGATATACTTTAATAGTGTCTTTAGGAGATGATGAAAAGAACTGAATAATTCGTACACCCTGATCCAGGACTCCATCTACATTCTGGGAATTAGCTTCCTTTTGTGATGCTGTGCAAAACAGCATTATCGCGGCAACAATCAGTACAGAGCTTTGTTTGCTGATTTTCATACATATCCCTCCCGTTTTATTACGAGTATTCAATAGTTTTTGGTTCCACACCAATCCGATTTAAACTGTTAACATTTTTACAAGTATATATTATTCCATAAGACAATTTCAACGTTCTTCATAAACAATTACGGCGATCAGTTATGTTTTAAAACAGAAGAATAATGATTAATTCCCGGTACTATAAGTGTTAAGATTGCCAAGAAAAACAGCCATAATCCGTTATCCAGATTATGGCCGTCTCGTTGCGTATTTACCACTTAGTAAATTCTTAATCAGTCAATATACCCTTTTGCTTTAATCAGCTCTGCCGTAAGAATCGCACCACCAGCAGCACCCCGGACAGTATTATGATGCAAACCGACAAAACGGAGATCAAGCAGATTACATCCGCGAAGACGGCCGGTAACAACTGCCATTGCTTTGTCAAGATCACGATCTTTCTGCGGTTGAGGACGATTAGCCTCTTCTCTGTAAATAATCGGCTGAACCGGTGCACTTGGAAGATTGAGTTCCTGAGGCACTGAACGGAAATTTTTCCACAATGCCAACACCTCATCAACTGATGGTTTTTTGCCATCAAAGCCAACGCTTACACAAGCCGTATGCCCGTTAATGACAGGAACACGGTTACAATGTGCTGTAATTTTCATTGATGAATCCGGGACAATCTGATTGCCATCAATGTTTCCAAGTACTTTTAATGGTTCTTTTTCAGATTTTTCCTCTTCACCACCGATGTATGGTACGATATTGTCAACAATATCATACGCTGATGGGCCCGGATATCCGGCACCACTAAGTGCCTGAAGTGTCGTGATAAACATTTTATCTATTTTATACCCGGCTTTAATCATTGCATAAATTGGGGTCATGTAACTCTGAATACTACAGTTTGATTTTACCGCCAAAAGCCCCTTTGACCACCCGCGGCTTTTACGCTGAAGTGGAATTATGTCAAGATGTCGATGATTGATCTCAGGAATCACCATTGGGACATCAGGTGTCCACCGATGTGGTGAGTTGTTTGACACAACAGCAAAACCTTCGGCTGCATATGTAAGTTCAAGTGCTGTAATTGCATCCTTTTCCATTTCTACTGCCGAAAAGACAAGCTGGCATTTTCCCTTTGCACCGGCAATATTGCTGGCATCCTGAACCACTATGTTTCCAACGTTTTCAGGAATCAAGGTATTCATATGCCATCTTCCGCTAACAGCCTCACCATAGGTCTGACCTGCAGATTTCGGTGATGCCGCAAGATAGGTTACTTCAAACCATGGATGATTTGCAAGTAACCGGATGAAATTCTGACCTACCATTCCAGTAGCACCAAGAATACCAACCTGAATTTTCTGAGACATGATAACTCCCTGCATGACACATTAGTGGTAATTGCATGAACCGCAGCGTCAAGTCCCCTGGTCATGCATAAAAAAAGGGACCCGACTTTCGGCGGGCCCCTTGATTTTATTTACAGTATTTTTGTATACACCAATAATCAATAAACCCGCACCCGTTTTTTGAGTCGTTTACTTGTAGTCTGAGGTTTTATTGTTATTATTATATTCTTCATAATTATTCCATTACTTTTCTACTATGGTTATAAAATACGACGTTTATTAAAAAAAAACAACCTCTTTTTTTAAATAATACATCTTCGTTATTTTTAGAGCACAACTACCACACTCCTGAAACACTACATGTTCCAGCAACATAGCAGATACCTGATCCGTATTACCCTCTATACGTTATCGCATCAACCTGGAATGAAATACCTTCCCTGAGAAATTTTGTTTCAAAGGCCTTTCTGGAAGGATATTTACCATTAAATCTTTGTTTAATTACATTTCCTAAAAATTGGATATCAAAAATATTCTTAAATAGACAATCCATTTTTACAACTGATTCTAAATTGAGGTTTACTAGTTTCAATCTATCTTCTAAAACGTCAAACGCTCCATTAATTTGATTCTCTATTGCTTGTCCTTCGTTACCCATTCAATAACTGATAAAAATAAAATCACCGGCTACCACAACTCCGGAATGCGCCCATTCTTCGCTTGTTTCAATTCGCTGTATAGCAATCATACAATTTCCTTTATTAATTTAAACAGTACAATATTACATCCGGATTAAATTAAAAGCGGATTGCACAATTGACAATCCGCCATTACTACTATCAGTGGTTATGACCATCATGCTCATTATGCTCTGTCTTTGCTTTATCTGCGGATGCCTTTTTCTCACATCCGGCAAATGCCACCATTCCAATTACACAACATGCAAGTACCAAACTTAATGATTTACGTACCATAAAACTCCTTTTTTAAGTTAAAAGTTACTTTTGAATTTATTGAATCACTTATCATTATAATACTATAGCTCAGCAATCACTGACATGTTAAAAACATTCACCATTACACCACGTTTATTCTCATACCGCAGAATCACCGGATTCTCCGTTACTGATCCGTATCGCTTCGTCAACATGTGAAACATACACTTTTCCATCGGCACGCAATCCACTGTGAGCGCTCTCAATTATTGCCGTTTTAACCGTATCCAAAAGATTATCTACACAAAATATTTCAATCTTTACATGTGGAACAGATTCGATCGTACTGTCTGCAATGTGTACCGGTCCGATATTGTTTCTGCTTCTTCCGAACCCTCTAACCGGAAACACACTTGTTCCTGTTAGCCCATCAATTTCGTGTAGTCTTTCGATAACATCGTGAAGACGTGCAGATTTAATAAATGCCTCTACCTTTTTCATATTGTTATTCCTTCTTTCGAAAAATTACTGTTTTTGTACTGCACTTGTAGTATCCACAACAACTTTTGGTGCAAACCATTCGTACAATACAGGAATCAGTACCAATGTAAGAAATGTTGATGAAATCAGTCCATAGACAACAACCGTCGCAAGAGGCCGCTGTACTTCAGCACCGATACCGCTGCTAAATAACATCGGAATCAGCCCAAGGACAGTTGTAAACGCAGTCATAAGGACTGGTCTCAAACGTAACGAACAGGCCTGCAGTACAGCATCACGGGTAGCAACTCCCTCATCCCTGAGTTGATTGATATACGATACCAATACAAGTCCGTTCTGCACAGCAATTCCAAACAAAGCGATAAATCCGATTGCAGCCGGTACAGAAAGATATTCGTTTGTAAAATACAGTCCCAGTATTCCACCAATCAGTGCAAGTGGTACATTGACATAGATTAGTGCGGCGCTTTTCAGAGATTTGAGTGAAATAAACAGCATCAGGAATATAAGGGTCAGTGCAATAGGAACAATTATTCCCAGTCTTTTCATCGCACGCTGCTGATTCTCAAATTGTCCACCATAAACAATATGATAACCAGCCGGAAGTTTTATTTTCTGATCAATAATAGTACGAATATCCTCAACAACACTACCAAGATCTCTTCCACGTACATTTGCAGTTACATTCCACCGCCGCTGATTATCTTCCCTGTTTATCTGAATGGGCCCAAGATAGCTATTGACATGTGCAACTTGCGATAAAGGAATTTGCAGACCATCTGCTGATGTTACCAGTATATTTTCAATCTCTTCTTTAGTACTTCTGAAATGTTCATCATACCGGACCTCAATTCCAAAACGGCGGGCTTCAAGAAAAACCTGATCAACGACCTCCCCACCAATCGCCACCTCTACAATTGTCAATATGTCATCAACATTGACACCATACCGCGCGCATGCATCACGATCAACATTGATCTGTATCTGAGGCTGCCCATAACTCTGTTCAGTCGCAAGATCAACAAGCCCATCAACCCCTTCGATGTACTCCTTTATCTCCTCAGCAATTCCTTTAAGCACCATGATATCATCACCATGTACCTTTATTGCCAGCTGTGTTTTGACTCCTGATAAAAGTTCATCAAACATATTCTGAATCGGCTGCGAAAAATTCAACTGAATACCGGGATACTCTTTTAAACGCCCGTTTATAGCTTCAACAATTTCCTGTTTGGAGCGGAATTGTTTCCACTCATTCTCCGGCTTTAACATCATCTGAATATGTGCAGTATTTACAGGATGAGGGTGACTTCCGGCTTCCGGCCTTCCGATTTTACCAATCGTTTTATCGACCTCATCATATTCTTTAACAATACGCTCAATTTTCATGATTGTCTCTGTGGCTTTTTCAAGTGATATTGATGGAGCCATGGTAACATTCAATTGAATTGCACCTTCCTCAAGTGTTGGAATAAACTCTGTTCCAAGTTTTGGAATTAGAATGAGAGAAAGTATGAAAAGCGCACATGTAACTATAATTACTACAACTTTAAAGCGGATCAAACGCTGAAGAAGCTTTTTGTAAAGCTCCCTGGCAAGAACCAGCAGTTTCATTTCATGAGTAATTTTTTTGCCGATAAGCAGTGATGAAAGTACGGGAGCAAACAGCATTGCTGCAACAAGCGATCCTGCAAGTGCAAAAATGATTGTATATGCCATCGGCTTGAACATTTTGCCTTCAACACCCTCAAGTGTCAAAATAGGCAGAAATACAATAATGATTATCCCAACAGAAAAAACAATGGGCCTGGCTACTTCATTACCGGCTGAAATGATCGTTTCAACAATACTCCGATGTTTGTATTTTCCTTCAGACACGTGACGATAAATGTTCTCAACAATTACAATTGATGCATCTCCAAGCATTCCGATTGCAATCGCGATTCCACCAAGTGACATCAGGTTTGCTGACATATTGCTAATGCCCATTGCAATAAATGCAATCATGGCACAAATCGGAAATGATAGTGCAACAATAAATGCACTTCGTATATTTCCAAGAAATACGATAAGCACAAGTATCACAAGTAAACCACCCTGCCAGAGCGCATCCGTTACTGTGGATATTGCCTTTCCGACAAGTATATCCTGGCTGTAATATGGGACAAGTTTGACACCTGGTGGTAATGACTTTTCGAGATCGGGTATCTTTTTGTTTAGTTTTTCGATTACTTTTGATGTATTAGTCCCGTAAAGTTTCATTACGATTCCGGCGACAACCTCATCGGTACCATTAAGCGTTACAACACCTCTTCTTGTTTCCTTCCCGTAAACTACATCAGCGATATCACCGATACGCACCGGAATGCCTTTAATAGTCTTGATCTGGGTCAGTTTCAGATCACTCATCCGGTTATATAACCCGAGCCCCCGAACAAGATATTCCTCAGCACCGATTACAATAAACTGTCCACCAGTATTTCTGTTATTTGATGTAATCGAGGAAATAACTTCATCAAGTGTGACTCCATACTTTGTCAACATATCAGGATTTACTTTTACCTGATACTGTGATACATAACCGCCCATTGAGAGTATCTCTGTTACCCCCTGAACCGATTGAAGCTGATACTTTACAATCCAGTCATTTACTTCACGCAAATACGACAAAGTATCTTTTCCACCGGTATTTATTGATGGTCCTGCGGCAAGATAATACATAAATACCTCACCAAGCCCGCTTGATATGGGACCCAGTGACGGACGCTCTTCGAGTTCAGGAAGTTCTGCGGATGAGAGACGCTCTGCTATAAGCTGACGTGCAAAATACATGTCAACATTGTCGTTAAAGTACACATATATTACCGCCATTCCAAAAGCGGATGTCGATTTAACCTGCTTTACGCCTGGAAGTCCGTTCATGGCAGATTCAATCGGAAATGTAATTAAACGTTCCACCTCTTCAGGTGCCATTCCGTGTACTTCGGCAAAAATCGGAACCATTACCGGTGATATATCCGGGAATGCATCAGTAGCCAGATTTCTATAATGATACGCTCCAAAGGCAAGGACTGCAATAATTGACAATACTATAAGCAGCCTATTCCTGAGAGTTATTGTGAATAAAGTGTTCATTGTTACGTTTGTCCTCTCAATGGTTATGTCCTGCGTGTTCACCAAGTGCTGATGTCACAATCTTTGCTTTTAACTCAAATGCACCACTGCTCACATACCGGTCCCCTTCAACCACTCCGTTAATGATTATGATATTGTCAGAATCACTTTCACCAGGTACAACCTCCACCTGTTTATAGGTGTTTTTTTCTTCTTCAATAAAAACAACAGGTTTTTCATTGACAATTTGAACAGCTTCTTTTTTGACAAGTATACCCGCAGCACCATCACCTCTTTGTAAAACTGCATTAACGAAGGATCCCGGTCTCCATACCTTTTTCTGATTTGGTAAAACGACACGGGCTGTCACTCTTCTTGTTTCCGTGTCAATCATCGGCGTTATGTACCTGATAACCCCATCGGTGGTCAGGTTACTGCCAGCCATGGTAATTGTCACTTTCTGACCGACACTTACCTTGTGCGCATCCTTGATATATACCGACAAATTTACCCACACAGTATTCATATCTGCAATAACATAAATACTTTCATCACTGGAAACATGTTCACCGGGAACAACCTGTTTTTGTATAACCCATCCGGAAATTGGAGACTTACACGAATAGTGCGACATGCTTTCATTGCTTTCAATTAACGCAACAATATCGCCTGTATTAACAAAATCACCAAGGTTGAATTTTGCCTCTTTAGCAATCCCACCAAAACGGGGAGTAACATGTACCATCTTTTCTTCATTGAATGATATCTCGCCATTAAGAACGATTTTCTCTTTTATGCTTCCTACACCTGCCTCACTGACAACAATTCCGGCAAGTTTTACAGCTGTATCACTGAGCGCAATCTCATTGGCATGACTGTCCAATTCATCGTTATCATGATTATGCCCCGCATATACATCGACGTTACTTGCACCATCTGATGCAGTACAGGTTTCATGTGCATGTGCACTGTGATCATGACCATCGTCATCGGTGTGACCTTTTTTATTATTTCCACAACCAATAAACAGTATACCGAAAACAACCAATACCATGACTTTTAATAAACGCATATATTTTATACTCCCTTGTTACTTCAATACTTCCGGTTTAATTCCTGATTTTTCTGCTACATCAATGGCAAGTATCATTATAGACATTTCGTTATCCAGTACTTCCATCTTGTAACCATGCAGTTCCATTCTGATCTCCGATACATCACGAAATGATCCTTTTCCTTCTTTGTATATTGACATGTACGTATCGTATTGCTTTATCAGTGATGGAATAATCGTATCGCTGATCATTCTGTTTTTCTGTTCCAACATCGAAATCTGCCTGTAGATATCCCTGATTTCGCCAAGCGTCGCAGTTATCTCACTTTTATAACGGAATAGTAAAGCACTCTTCTGATGTTCAAGATCAGCCTGTTCACGGTCAACATTCCTGAATAACGGAAGATCAATACTCACTTCTGCAGTAAGTGTATTCTCTCTTTCGGTCCTGTTTCTGGAGTATTCAAGGCCAAGTGTCAGATCTTTTTTTGCTTCTGCCTTGACAAGTTTTTTTTCTGTATCAATTATTGCACTCTCAGCATTGACAATCTCATATCCGAAACTTTTTTCCAGGTTGATAGCAATTTGCTTTATATCTGGTAATACAAAACTCTCATTTATTGAGGCTTCAACTGACATTAACAATAAAGAATCTGATGGCGACATACTACAAAAGTGGGCACGGGCACGTTCAGCATCCATCATCAGATCAAAACGCTGCATACGATATTTCTCAATGTCAAGTTTTGCTTTCAGTGCATCCGTGTGCAGTATCGCTCCGGCATCAACGTATCTTTGTATCATTGTATCAAGAATGAAACTCTCCGTAATCATTGAGTCAACAATGTTAACTTTTTGTAATCCAAACAGCACGGGCAAATAACGCCGGGATGCTTCAATGTGCAGTACATGTTCCTGCCGGATCTTCTCCGTTTTTTTCAGATCTATTTTCTTCTCATAAAGTTCTTTTCGAGTTCGTTGTTTTATACTTCGCTCAAAAGTCTGTTCAATACCGAGACCGAACTCATTTAAACCGGAACAATCAACTGATGTTGATACCGTGGGATCAAGATACTGTTTTGATTTTGAATGTAATGTATCCAGACCTTTTATTTCACTATCAATTGCTGAAATCAGCGGATTTTTCTGTACAAGTTTATTAACTGCATCTGTAAAAGAATTTCCATTATCTCCAAAAACTAATACTCCTGACAATAATACACCATATACAGATATTAGACGTACGACTCCCATCAGGTAAACTCCTTATCATTATAATCGTTCGCACTTTAAACACAGATGATTATTCATTTAAAGATACATGCTACATATAGCTGCGTCAGACCATGCTGAATTCTATATGTTTCTGCATTAAAATAGCACAGTAACTACAATAGTCTCTGTAAGGCTATTACATGCAGATGGTATCCATATAATCGTTTTTATGAAATTTTATAGATGAAGTTTTCAGATTCGTAAAACCTGAAGATGCTGCTTATGAAGGTATTTTCGTGGAGAATCAAAAGAAATAATCGTTTTTAACAATGAAGAACATAGCAACCGTGTGGAGTTAAGCGAACGGGAAACAATATCATTGTTTAAAACATAATCCCTAATCCGCTGATGAGACTGAGTCGGGGTAACCTGCTGATCACTGCATCGATTATGTTCACATTGGCTTGTATTACAGGAATGTACGCTGCTTTCGCACGCATGACTATTACAGTCAGAAAATAACGAGTGCATCGCCCCGACATTCCCGTGATCATCAATACAATGAACTATCGATCCGGATAAACCGAGTAATACAACTAATGATAGAGAAACTAATGTGTTAAGCATATTTTCGTACTTAAAAAACGTTAATATCAAACTCGTTAGCGTAACTAATTCGTAAATATAATACAAATTATTGCGTATCTTTTCAGATTAATTTTCAACATGACCTCAGATCAGTTTCTGTCTAATTAAATTTTGTAATGAATTTTTACGCTTTTTTCATTATGTTATATAAGAGATTTATAAATTGTTTTCAACCTAAACCTTATTTGCGACTACTAAAGTATTCAGTTGTTATTCAGCGCAGCGACACATCACACATAAAAACACTTGTCGTTTAATAGTTAATGATATTTTTTAACGTTATACCTGGGAATTTTATGTACAGAATGCATTTTCAAACAATTCTAATTACCATAATAACACTATTTATATGTCAAGCAGGGCAATTTGATTTCTTTCAGGCTACCAAAGGAAACATAACCTATACTCTTAATAAAGTATCCAACCCGACTACAGATCAGGCTGACGCCTACGCAAGAATTACAAAAGCAATGGATTCTGCCCTTGGTTTCTATAACACCTATACATCACTTTCACGTAACCTGTATATCGTTTATGAACCATCAGTTTCCACTGCCGACGGTAATTCGAACGGGACAATCCGTTTTGGCAGCAACAGGGCATACATGGTAACAGCAACCGCGATGCATGAAATGGGACATGTGTTTGGGGTCGGAACAACATCAAATTATAAGAATCTCATTGTGAATGGTGTGTTTACAGGTAAAAATGCAACTGATACTCTGAAAACATTAACAAACGATAACACCGCCGTACTCAAGGGTGATGCGACTCATTTCTGGCCTTATGGTTTGAACTATGCCAGTGAGGTAAAATCTGTCAACGACTATATTTTTCATGCCCGTATTGTTAATGCGATGCAGAAAGATTTTTATCCAGCAAAAACAGTTTCGCATAATAATCCCGGTATTAAAAAAAGTACAGGCATTTACAGCGACGTGCTTCAATGCACACTTGAATCGGAAGCATCAGTCAGACTCAGTGTCTTTTCGCTTAATGGAAAAATGCTCTTTAAAATGGAGAGTGGAACACTATCTGCCGGGTCCCATACTATCAAGCTATCAGAACTACCATTACCATCAGGTAATTACTGGTATAAAGTCACAACCGGAAAACAGGAATTCTCCGGAATGTTTCACTTTAAATAGCCTCCTGCCAATAATATGATTGTACATTATTGGCAGACTCAGTAAATGCTGCGTTGCTATCAGATTATTATACCTTTTAAACAAATAGTATCAGCTGTCTGATCACCAGGCTTTAAATACATATTGATTTATCGGCAGTACAAGCATCCCGCCAATATCAATATCTTTCTTATCTTTACGAAAAACAATGTCTGTCCGTACGAACACTATATCACCAGCGAACAAACCGACTTTTGGTACCGGTGTTGTCTTTCCATTTTCTTCTTTATAAAATGCAAGCCCGATCGCGCTGCCTCCCACAAAAAAGCCCTTGAATAAGCCACCCTCAACGTCAAGATAACGATAATCAAGGTTGCTGAATGTTTGTTCAATACAAGTCCTTTTTCCAAAAGTCAAATTTACAAAACCCATATCAGCGGCGTGATGTTGTGTAGGATTATAGGCAACTCCAGCTCCGATTTTCAAATTAATCGTTTGAATTTTACGGCTGTTCCAGGCCAGCATCAATCCTGGAGAAATATAGGGAATAAACTCTCCGGCAAAAGTGAGTGCGCATAAAAACAACAAAGTTATTGGTATTCTGTAGTTGAATATTCTAAAATTCACGACCCTGTTCCCTGCCTTCGTGTCCAAATCAGTAAACGACAACTACCAAAATACAAGACTGGAGCGCTGTGCCACAATTCTTTGTGCCAATAGTCTTTATCCTGTCCTGTTAAATATACCATTACTGTTTATTCATGTTTAGTAAATATCATTTGTTTCTTAATTTACTGTATTCAATCAAAATCCCGGATTTTATATGACTGAACACAAATTTCCTAAAAATACCAATTTGGTAAAGACAAACAATTTACATTTAATACCACCTTCCGTTGACCGGTTTCACGGCCGGCAATAAACTTTTTCGTTGTTTATCAGAACACGCTACGAAAAGTCTAAAGAATACGTTTTTTAATAAACAAACGTAACTAACTGATATGTTGTATATTACAAAGCATCATCCAAAACAAGATCTAAAATTTGAATAGATTATTCGAAATTATTTGTTGATTTTTACTATTTTTTGCGTATATTAAGGTTATAACTGACCTGATTATTATCTTTTAAATGTGATGGGTTATAGTATGAATACAATTTATGTTAAAAATGCACGCTGGATATCGATTACGAAAATTATTGATGGGCATGATGGTATTCTATCTGTTGCTAATGAAATGGGTAATATTCCATTTGACATTAAAAGGGTCTATTACATCTATAACCTTATTAATCATCGTAATGTAATGCGTGGTAAGCATGCACATAAATCGCTTGAACAAGTGATGTTCTGTTTAAATGGTCAGTGTTCTGTTACTCTTGATGATGGTAACAGGAGGCAGAATATTATCCTTGATCAACCGGACAAAGGCATTTTTCTTGGTACTCATTTATGGCATACAATGCAGGAGTTCAATAGCAACTGTATACTACTTGTTTTCGCATCTCAATTATATAACGAAGATGATTATATACGTAATTATGATGAATTTCTTGAGACTGTAAAAGTTCCTCGTCTTATTAGTCACACAATCAAATAAACAACGATTTTCTTACATTTTTTAACTGATTTCCAATATCTTGAATCTCTTGAGGGTGATTTAAAGGTTGTTATGGTTTTCAAAGTAACCTTTCTGTATAATCTATACGAACAGTTTTTAAAAAACCTGATAATTATGAAAGAATTGTAAATTTAGAGGATATCAAGGAATTAATGAGATCAATCCCCTTTTCCAACCTCAGAGTTCAACAGGAACATCTTGGCACTTCAATTCAGAGTGCTGTCAGTGATGTCATCAACAGCGGATGGTATCTTCTTGGTAACAAACTTGCAGTATTTGAGAAACAGTTTGCTCTCTACAATGGAAACAACTACTGTGCCGGTGTAGCATCAGGTACGGATGCAATCACACTTTCATTGTTAGCACTTGGAATATTGCCAGGGGATGAGGTAATTACTACGGATATTACTGCCTACCCGACAATTACCGGGATCGTTAATGCTCAGGCAACACCGGTTCCCGTGGATATTGATAGCACAACAGGTCTTATTGATCCATCAAAAATTGAAGAATCAATTACTCAAAAAACAAAAGCCCTGGTTGTTGTACACTTATATGGACAATGTTGCGATATGAATACTATCACGACATTGTGTAAAAAACATGCTCTTTTTCTTATTGAAGATTGTGCGCAGGCAGCAGGAGCACTTTATTATGGAAAAAAAGCCGGCACCTTTGGTAACTGCAGCGCATTCTCGTTTTATCCAACAAAAAATCTTGGGGCACTTGGTGATGCTGGTGCAGTTGTTACCGACTCTGCAGATTTATATACAAAAATTACTGAACTGCGCAATTACGGCCAAAAAAACAGATACATCCATGATTCACATGGAATTAACAGTCGCCTTGATGAAATTCAGGCATCAATTCTTTCTGTCAAGTTGCCCTATCTTGACACCTGGAACAAACGCCGAAACGAGATTGCCTTACAATACAGAAACAGATTAACATCAGTTCAATGCCTTAAACAGGAACCATACAATTACAATAATTATCACCTTTTTATTATTCGTCATAAACAGCGTGATCTGCTTTCAAAATACCTTGCAGACAATGGTATCCAGACATTAATTCATTATCCGGTTCCTGTCCATCGCCAGAAAGCGTTCCCATATACGGTTGATAAACAATTTACAAACGCGGTCGACTTTGCAGATACAATTCTGAGCCTGCCGCTCTACCCTGAACTCAGCGACAGTGATGTAGATTACATTATTTCCGTTGTAAATTCTTTTGAAAGCAGGGAAGCATGTTAACACTTTCAATTGTAATACCGGTATACAAGGGTGAAAAAAGTATCGGTGCTTTAACCGACACACTGATAATGTCATTGTCCGACAAATATAAACTTGAGATACTGCTCGTTTGTGACTTTTCTCCTGATAATTCCGAAGCTGTCGGAATAGAACTCTTTAAAAAATATCCCGATGTTGTAAAGTTTTACAGCCTGGCAAAAAATGTAGGCGAACATAATGCTGTGATGGCCGGATTGAACCAGTCTACCGGAGATTGGGTGGTCATTATGGATGATGACTTTCAGAACCCTGTTAGTGAGGTAGTAAAACTGGTGGACTTTGCAAAAGACAGCAACTATGATGTTGTCTACTCCTATTACGATGAGAAGCGTCATTCATTTTTCAGGAATTTTGGCAGCTGGATTAATGATAAGTTTGCAAATGTCATGTTGAAAAAACCCAGAGACTTGTACTTGTCAAGCTTTAAAATCATGAACAGATTTCTTGTCAATGAGGTAATCAGATACACATCACCGTATCCCTACATTGACGGAATCATTCTCAACACTACCGGATCAATCGGTAAAATCAAATTGGAGCATCATGCACGACAGGCCGGAAAATCAGGATACACCTTAAAAAAACTAATCTCCTTGTGGTTAAATATGTTTACCAACTTTTCTGTATTACCACTAAGAATCTCGGCACTGCTTGGTTTTATCTTTGCCGTTATTGGATTTATAATTGGAATCGAGGTTGTTTTCGAAAAATTCTTCAACTCGTCACTTCCACCCGGCTATGCGCTGGTTTTCATCATATTTTCAGTATTTACAGGAATCCAGCTTATTGCAATCGGCATGGTGGGGGAGTATCTTGGTCGAATGTTCCTGAGCCAGAATAAAAAGCCGCAATTTACAATCAGAAGGGCATTTACTAAAGATGAACCACAGAAAGCAGAAAAATCCCAGTCAGTATAAGAAGGTATTTTTATCACTGACTGGCCAGTAAAATGGCTCAACTGTGAACATAGTTACCTGTAAAAACGATATCTGTAAAATTGTGTATCATATATCCGTTTTACCGGATCATTAAGAAGTTCTTTCAGTTCAATCTGATCCACCCCGATCCTTCTTTCCGTGCAGACATCAATTGTTGTAATCTGCAAACTCCCGTTTTCATTAAGTGAGCATTGCATCTTCCTTCCCATGCATTTGGCATCATCCTGGCTGTATTCGTATTTTGCATATAACCACTTTGGTGTTTCTCCGGATGAACCTAAAAACAACGCAACAGCTGCCTCCCATTTGTCAAACCAGTCACCACCACTTGCCTTAACAAGTACAAACATTCCATCACTACCGGACCGTGATACCTCAACGTTGTCAATAACACCATTGTAGAAATAGATGCTCTCATTAAAGAGATCCTGTGGTTCCCATACGATAAGTTTATTTGTTTGCAACTCATTTACCGCAGCAAACATGACTGGTGAAATTCCTGACTCAGATCTGTTTTGTGGTATTTCCAGTGCTGCGAAACGAATTCGCTCATTAGGAACTTTAGTAACAGCTTGTTCCTCCCAGATATCAACATGACTGTCCGTTGTCCGCAAATCTGTACAGGTTATAGTAACCGGTTGTATGGAGGTCACCTTATAAATGATCTGTTCCTGTGACCATGTACCTGTAACAGTCAGGATGAAAAGTATAAAAGCATTTCTTATTTTCGATTTCATAATCCTCCCTGCTCGTAACAACAGATAGCGATCTTTATAGAGTCCCTATATATAATGATACAGCCGAAAATCCATTTTTTACATTTCTATTTTGTAAATTCCAGTCAGATTTTTATTTAAAACCCCATATCTTTTAATCCAGAATCGCTATGGTGAGATTCCAGGAATCACTTATATTATCATGCCTGACAAAGGTAACGACTATGCTGTATTGCATGATATTCAGTTGATTAAAACCATTTTTCCTTAATACAAACACTGCAGGACATTTTCCCGATATGCTTATTCCATCCATACTCGTAAACGAACACTATGATGACCGTTACTTTGACGTTGTTAATGCAATACATGAGGCAAAGCAGGTTTTTTTCAGAGGAGCGAAAATACTCGAAAAACTGGCTCTTCAGGATGAACTGATTATCGGGGAAACCGGTTTTGGAAGTGGCAGAATGCTCCTTGCATTTCTCGATTATCTTAAGGAAAATGCAATTACCAACAAGCGAATAATCTGGAATTCCGTCGAACTGCACCCCCTCTCACCAAACCGGATTCGGGAGATCCTTAAGTGTTTCAGCGAAACACATGCTGATCTCATAACACTTCTGAGCAGTAATTACGAAAGTCTTCATATTAATGGTAATGGCTGGTATTTCTGCACAATTAATACAGGTTCCTGCACTCTTGAGCTCAGACTGCGTATCGGAGAGGCGCTTGAAATGGTTACAGAACTTGAAAGACCTTGCGTTGCATGGTTTCTGGATGGGCATGGACCCAAAAAAAACCCACTTATGTGGCGGCAGGAACTCCTTAATGCAATCGGCATTAAAACCACTGACAATGGTACTTTTGCCACGTATACTGTTGCCGGAATTGTTAAACGGGGGCTACAAAATGCCGGTTTCACTATTTCGACAATACCAGGATGCGGTGGGAAAAAGGAGTCTTTGTGCGGATGGAAATAAAAAAAGCCTCAGCTGTTACACTGAAGCCTTATAGTAATTGCCGCCTCGCAGAATCGAACTGCGGACACAAGGATTTTCAGTTCGTTATTCTAACAAATCTTAATTAATTATATATTATAGTATTACAAAACTAATACCCTTTATTTTTCATTTAATTTACCCCCTGTTTTTAGCAATTTAACCAATATTCAACTAGAATTGTGTGTCAAAGTGTGTCAGAAAAATAAAAATTATATTGCTTATTTAGGCTTTAAATTTAAGTTAGATACATATATAATCTATTAGTTAAAGATTATTATTAGTTAAACTGAGGAATGGTAAAATGAAGATTATTCTATGGATTGTCAGTATAATTATTGGATCAATCATTTACATTAATCTTGAACATGGTTTTTTTGGGTTAGTTATTAGTGTACTATCTGTAGTATTTGTTGAATCTCACGCAATTTTCACATGAAAATCTCACGATAAATTCTTTCCAGTACCAATAAAAAACGCTCCCTGCAATCAAGGAGCGTTTCACATTCAGATGTTAGTATTGAATGGTTAAAAAGG
>JAAZBG010000068.1 GCA_012513915.1 Fibrobacter sp. | reverse complement strand
CCTTTTTAACCATTCAATACTAACATCTGAATGTGAAACGCTCCTTGATTGCAGGGAGCGTTTTTTATTGGTACTGGAAAGAATTTATCGTGAGATTTTCATGTGAAAATTGCGTGAGATTCAACAGCATCCCGAAGCAACTTCAGGAGGAGAAGAAACTTCTGATCGTTACTATGGGGCAAAGACATACGGTTATGGTTAGCGATTACATTTCTGATAAGTTCCTGTTTGTAAGTTGGAAGCCTGCTAAAAACGCCCGTATGTGCTATTACATCCAGTCCGATTTTTGCATGATCTTCAGATTTCTGGTCTGAATATGTGCCATATTTGATATACTGTTTAAAACGTCCTATATCATGAAATAATGCTACAATCTCTGCAAGACTGCGAGTTTCTGCATCAAGATTTACTGTGTCGGCAATATCCAGTATTTCACGAACGACATTTTTTGTATGTTTTACCTTTAAACAAATTGCAGAATCAATTCGCTCATTTCCTGTACAAAATTGTTTAACATACATATCAAACCAATTTCTGAAATAGTTTAAATCCGTCTCCTGTATCATGATTTCTTTAAGGATCTCCTTATATTGATTTACGTTTATGCTGAATCAAATCGCTTATTATTCCAAATGCTGTAGTAGCTTGACATGAGTATTGTACAATCTACTACATTTAGAGATTATTGTTTTTTTAACCAGTTATCAATTTTTTCCCATACATTTTCAATATCCACAGCCATTTTCGATTCTGGAAATTCTACAATACATTTCGCGGAGCGTTGTGCAACGGTAGCTGTTTTCCCGTATTGTACCATTCCAGCAAAAAGTAAACCTTCCTTTTGTGTATGGTTTCTTATTTCTTCAGTTTTTTCTGGGTTGATGTCCCATTTGTTAACACAGACCATTGCAGGTATTCCCAATCGTTTGGTTAGTCCTGCTATTCTTCGAAAATCATGATCACCTGAAACAGTCGGTTCTGTGACTATCAGTGCCAAGCTTGCTGCTGTAAGTGACGCAATTACCGGGCACCCGATTCCTGGTGAACCATCGATCAAAACATAGGATGCATTTGTACTTTCGGCAATCCGTTTTGCCTCATTGCGTACCAGTGTTACTAATCTCCCGGAATTTTCTGCAGCGATACCAAGCTTTGCGTGTACCATTGGTCCGAAACGGGTATCAGAGATAAACCACTCTCCGCAAACTTCTTCATCAAAGGTGATAGCTTGAGAAGGACAAAATCGCACACACACACCACATCCTTCACAACCAACAGGATCAATTTCCGGAATCTTGTTAACACTTTTTCTTTTTATTGCTTCAAAACGACATAGTTCGATGCATTTCCCACAGCCGGTACATTTATCCGGCACAATGAAAGCTTTATGTCCACTGCGAAATTCAGTATTTTGCTTAATTGTCGGTTTGAGAATCAGATGAAGATCGGCTGCATCAACATCGCAATCTGCAAATACAGCTTTCCCTGCGGCAAGTGAAGCAAATGATGCTGCAATGCTTGTTTTCCCGGTTCCACCTTTGCCGCTTATTATTACAATTTCTTTCATGCATGTACTCGCTTTCTAATTGCATTCCAGAGTTCTCCGAAGTTTTTCTTAACATCCGGAACACCCTTCAGTATCATTTCTCCCTTTGAATAGCATTCGGCAATTCTTCGGTCATCTTGAATCTTCGTCAAAATTGCTACGTTCTGTTTTTCGCAAAAATCTTCTGCGTCCCGGTTATCATCTTCTGCACGATTGACAACTACACCGTGTGGGATGCCTAGCACTTTTACCATGTCAAGTGCCAACCCGAGGTCGTTAAGTCCAAATGGGGTTGGTTCTGTAACGAGCACAATGAAATCAACATCCCGGATTGATGCGATTACAGGACATGATGTTCCCGGGGGGGCATCAATAATGTTAATGTCGTTGCTGCGAGTTTGTCTGAGAACAGCACGGATAAGTGGCGGGCTCATTGCTTCACCAATATTCAGCCGTCCATGAACGAAGCCAATCTTTTCAGAGGTGCCTGATTCAACAAAACCTATTTCGCGTGGCTGCTCTTGTATCGCATTGTTAGGACAAACTAATGTACATCCACCACATCCATGGCATAATTCCGGAAATAACATTACATCTTTTCCAAGCCGTACCAACGCTTTGTATTCACAAAACCGGACACACTCTCCACAAGCGTTACACTTTGAACTATCAATTACCGGAACTGGAATTGATGTTGTTATTTTTTCACCAAGAACAGGTCTTAAAAATAAATGACCATTAGGTTCTTCAACATCGCAATCGAGGTATACCACCTTATTACTTTCTTCACATAAATATAGTGCAAGATTGGTTGAGATGGTTGTTTTCCCTGTTCCGCCTTTACCACTGGCGACTGCAATTTTCATGAATTTTTTCCCTTTCTGTCTGCTATGGGGACTGAATTTGTATCTACTACAAAAAACTCAGTATCTTCACGGGGTGGTTGTAATGTATCTGATTTTTTTTTTGCAGATGACACATTTATAATCCGTCGGATTACACCTGACGAATTCAATAAATCACGTACAAGCATTGTGCCAAGCGGTAACAGCATTCCAAGCAGCCAGTTGTTTTTTGTGCCAACTCCGGAATTGAGGATGTTTTTATAGCTGTTTCCCCAATAGCATCTACCATTTCCACGTCCAGTTCCAGGCCCCATTCCTCTGGGCCCTGTTCCATCATGTAAAGGCATAGTATTCTCCTTAACCGTTAGGAAACCACTATAAGCTTAAAGCTCCAAAGGGACATGCTGATATACACAGCTCTGAAGAGCGAAATGTTAAAAAACACCTTTTATGCTGTTTGCAATTTGCCGGAGGCATTCAGGTGAGGATGTAGGTGTTTTTGAGACAATACATGGT
>JAAZBG010000067.1 GCA_012513915.1 Fibrobacter sp. | reverse complement strand
CCTTTTTAACCATTCAATACTAACATCTGAATGTGAAACGCTCCTTGATTGCAGGGAGCGTTTTTTATTGGTACTGGAAAGAATTTATCGTGAGATTTTCATGTGAAAATTGCGTGAGATTCAACAGTAGTCGTGAGTAACCTTCGAAAAATGCGTAGTTTTTGCGTTCCTGAATTGGTTTACCGAATTCTGCAAGTGTGCCGTGGTTTAGTGACCAGACATTGTCTGCCACAAGAACTGCATTCCGTTCTTTTATCACTCTGAAAATAGTACGAATCCTCGGAAGTCCCACAGCGAAATCATTAATACGTGCCCAACTCCTTACCACGTTGTCAAAATACTGAATATAGTTTGTAAATATGCCTGCATTCTCTTCGGTTTCACTTGCCTTTGGGCTGTTATGAGCAACTGCTTCATGGAAAAGAATACTGAAAAGTAGTTTTACTTGTAAAGAATCACCAATAGAACCAAATGTCGTCTGGTATAGAGGATTTAATGTGTCTGGGCCATTTACAGTTGGTAATCTTGTCAAGAGTGTTGTCGTTGAAAGAATATTCTCAAGACCATTGTCTGGTGCAATCGCGATTTTTCCTTCTGCGAGTATTTTTTTTGCGGGGACTGCTGGCGGGTCTGCAGGAATTGCTATGTTGTAGGAAAGATCGGGTAATGTTGACATATTAGTTATATGTGTATACACCGTGTAATACACAATATCCGCACTGTCTTTTTTTATTACAACAGTCTGAATTGAAGATGTTATTCCCGAAACTGCTTCGCTGATGCTGTTAGCAACCAGAACAGTTCCGTTAGAAGTAATATTCCTGATATCAGGAAAACTCAAAAACGATACACCATTATTTTTTAGATTGAATGATTTTAAGGTTGTTTTACCTGTTGCAAAAGTAATTTTTGCAATCGCGCTGCTGTGATCTTCTCCTGAAAAGTGTGCTGAGGCATAAAGAGTAGTATCAACCCCTGCCATTATTTGTACTGGAATGCTATCTGCAGAAGTGTACAGTTTCCACCCGCTGTAGATCCGTTCCTTTACAGGAGAACTTTTACGCATACCGGACGTGCTTATTGCCAGATAGTACCGAGATGGTTTATGTATTTTGATTATTTATCAGTAATTTTATTATGTTTTTCAGAGTCCTTCTCAGGATTCATTTTTAATAGATCGTACATATTATTATAAGTTATTCGTTCCTTTGTAAAAGAGTACTTTTTCAACAAATCAATGTCATTAACATTTCTAAAATTGACAATTAACCATTCTGTATCTTGCGACAAGGAATGATAATATATATAATAATAGGAATTAATTTTTGTAATAATTGTATCCAACCTGGTTTTAATTGTATCAACATCCAATGCAATTGATGCTAAACTAGTTGGTTCCCAACTTGTAAGTTTTGAAACAATAATAAAGGATTTCCAATCCATTCCAATATGAATAACACTTTTTAAATCTATCTTTACTTCATCATTATTTGTTTTTACTTCTTCTGTACATTTAACAATAGACAATGTCATTATCAATAATATAACAATAAATTTACCATTGCTTAAAAAAGTTTTTTTCATCAACATTCTCAACGGTTCCATTTCTTCTAATAAATATTCCAATAGCATCTTCTCTTTTTACAACCTTAGTTGCAATAAAGTTCCGTATTCCCAGTCCCTCATTTGATAACAATGTGATATGTTCATCATTTGTAAACGCAACAGGTTTTTCCCAAATTCACGCATCAAAGTGAATACTATTCGGCGTCTCTCTTAGTAATGTTGCATTACCCAAAACACTGAAACCCGGTTGTGGTTAATTGTGGAACATCTGCAATAATGCCACCATTTTGTAAATTTAATTGTCTAAAATGGAATCTACATTTCTTATGTTAACGTCATCACTTGTAAAAACATATTTATTTAAACAACAAAAATCATTGTCAATTCTATAAAACTCTACTATTAGACTCTCAACTATTCCATTCTTTTTTCTTGAATAGAAGTATCTTTCTTTCCTGACACAAATACTAGTTCCAGAAATTTGAATTGTATCTTTTTGTAAATAAATGCCACTAATTTTACCAGGGATCCAATTTGTTTTTTGTATCAACATCAAAAATGAAACTTTGTCCATACCTTTATGTATAATTTCATTCATATCTATGCAATCAGTATTATTTAAATTCTCATCAGTTTTATTTTTACATCTTATTTGACACATAATGATGATGATGATGATGATGATAATGCAATTTAGTTTTTTACCAAGCATCAAAACCCGCCGTTTTTGAGATAGTTGTCCCCTCTCACACAAAAACCTCGTTAAACCACAAAAAAATCTCACAATAAATTCTTTTTAGGCGCGTTCCATTTGTTAAATTGGTGTTATTTGTCTTCACTATCTTGAATTGGTTGCGTATCATAGTTTTTGATTATTTCCATAATTTCATTCCATTTTGATAATATTGCCATCTTACGATCTCCAAATTCATCCATGAAATATATAGATTCATTCGGATTTGTAACTGGCTGTAATATTTTCAAGCGTAATAACTCTTCACCCGGTTGAATTCCAAGAATGCCATTTGCTTTAAAAACCAATGTAGGGAATTTATCTCCGCTCTCAAATAATTTTATAGCCCCATCTTTCAGATAATCCCAATCAACAACTTCAAGAGTTCCTTTAAGTGTTCTCAAAGGAACAGGCATTACTATCAAGTCAATTAATGGTAATAAATGTTTTTCAATTTCTTTAATAATTGGTGAATTTACAGTAGTTTGTCCGTTATGTTTTATAGATAGTGCAATAGGAATATTTGGTTCAATGTTGTTCTCTTTTAATACCTTTCTTAAGAATTGTATCTCTTCTGCATAAGAACTATTATATTTGTCCGGATCAAATGCTAATTTGATAACATTTGCAACAGTGTTAGCAATTGATCCGTTATGCCATTCATCTGTCAAAGATTCATAATCTATTACGCCATCAGTAAATGAATCTAGGAAAACCCCAATTTGAGTTCCTAATAAAAAGATAGCCTTATGTATTTCATCACCAAATTCATCCAGAAAACATCTTCTAAACCAACTCGAAAAAATTTCAAGAATTTCTTCAAAATGAGGTTTATCAGATAGGCTTAATGGGACTAAATTTGGTACGCCATGGGTCAATTCAATTATTTCTTGAACTGTATGTAGAAACTGTGCTTTTTCCCATTCATATTTACCTATCCATATTTTTTGACCCAGATAACCTTTATTATCTTCAATATTACCTTTACATGTCGAACATTTAGAAAGCATTGAACCAATCTTGAAAAGGTCAGTACATCTGAAAAATCCATCTTCTAATGGTTTGTTATGGGTCAATTCATCTATCAAACCAATTACAAAATGTGGATTAGTCCAAGCAGTCATTACCTTTGTCTGAATAACACGTTCCAGGGCATAATTATATAACTCCCCAAAAAAGTCTCCGAATAAAGGGATACTTACTTGAGAAAGATGTTCTCTTTGTGTCTCCCAATCAGCAAAGTCTTCAGAGAATGTATCCCACTTATTACTTAGATAATTTTTGGCTTCTTTTACTATTTCCATTAAGGCTTGTGTTGAATTAAGTATATAATCATCACATTTATTATTTAGAAATGATTTTAAATCATTATCTCTATCGTCATCACCATATATTTGTGCATGCTTGAAAAAAGAAAGAGGTTGAATAACACCAATTGTGATTATCCACTTTGATCGAGTGTTTGGGTATGTGTTTTCCCAGCCTAGTAGAAATCCTATTGTGTGTAGTTGTTCACCTTTACGGCAAATAATTTCACGAGTAGTATCAAATTCAATCGGTGATTCATCACTATTACTTTTGTTATCTCTAGGGTAAAGACATAGGTTCATTGTAGAAAATGATTGTGATGGTAAACCATCTGCTCTAAGGTATGTCCATGAATCAGGAATATGTGGCGTTAGAATAATATCATCAGATGAAGAATCAATATTTAAACCTAAAACCCTTCGGTCACTCCAAGTGTTTAATGAGGCTAATGAATGATTTAAAAGGGTTGACCACTCTGGTGATGCAATTACAAAATAAACATCTGAGAAAGCAAGGAATGGAAGATGATTCTGAATTTCATGCTCATATGCCATCAATTCAGTCATTGATTCTCTTGCTGTTAAAGCATTTACTTTTAATTCAAAAACAACAATTATGTTTTTTTCAGGATTAAAGCAGACTAAATCAGGTCGTAATATTTCTCCACTCTTTTTTGATATACTTGTGTTGTCTGAAATAAGTTCTAAACAATCAAAACTATTCAGAACTTCATCTGCAGCCTTAAAACACTTTTTCCGCATAAGATAATCAACTGAAAATGATGGTATCTGATTTAAACTACTCCATGATGACAAAACAGTCTGTATCTTGCTTTTATCAGAAATTGTCTCTGATAATGTTTGGTTCTGTATTTGATCAACAAACCATTTCTGTATTTCTGATTCTGTCATTTTTTCCATCACCATTCTAAAGCTATCTTAAACATGAGTAACTTATATTTTAAGTGTTTAAATTTTCTCACGCGCCTATTTTTAATGAGAGCAGTTTAAGAATTTCAGCCAACAGCTCCGAGTATACACCAAAAGTTCATCCTTTGTCCCTCTGTCTGTTTCCGCAACAACCAATATCACCTGACATAAAAAGAGGAAAAAGTACACACACTGTTCTGAAATCACATAAAATCCAACTGACAAGCCACCATGAAACCGTACCAAAACAACACGAAGCAACTGCTGGCACACTACGGGACTTTGAAGTGCTATACAAATTTAAAATCATTCATGGGGATGTGAGTGTCAAGGGAAGAAGCCAGAATTCAGAAGCCGGAATCCAGTAGGAAGAAATAGAAGGTTAAAAGAGAATTGGCTGCCTGCTCATGCTTTTAAGTTGATAAAAAGAGATTCGCAACAGACTCAAGGCTTGTATTTGTAAATGGTTCAATCTGGTATTCAATTTCAATTAAATTACTCCCCTATTTAATAACCATCGTTGAGCAAACGATTCGGTTTTCAAGTACATCATTTTCCTCTATCTGCTTTTTACAATAATCTTCGAAAAGAGATCTTTTATTTGGATATTTTTGAATCAACTCTTTGCATCTATGCTCTATTTTATCAAAAATTAAATCATCAGAAGTCCTGGTAGCATCCGGCGGACCAAATAATTCATCAATCAGATTCATTCCAGCATCTTTTATTTGCTTTAAAATAGCATCTTTTCGCATAATTTGAGGATGAACATAATCGGAATCAGGTAAAATGTATCCTTCATCGAAAATTATTATTCCACCATGCTTTAATACTTTCGATAATCGCGTAAGAGTTGAATAACAATCACCTAAAACGGGCCCGATCGAACCGAGAACAACAACATCATACGAAGCAAGGGTGTCTATTCTTATTCGAATATCAGCTTGTTCAAAGGTGCATAAATTTGCCACACCATGTTCTAAAGACTTTTTCTTCGCTTCTTCAACAAATTCTTTTATTGCGTCAATGCCAAGACATCTGCAATGAAGTTTTTCTGCGACTCTGATTGAAACCGCACCCTTACCGCACCCCAAATCAAGAATGTCCAGGGTAGATGGTTGACCCGTGTGTTTCTCAATTGCTTCAATGATCATGAGTGGATCAGATCCAATTTCCCATAAATCCTGAAGAATATAGGGTAAAAATGGAAACAACTCTTTATCTGAACCGTCAAGCGCTGATACAGCACTTTCTTCAATTGATTTCATATGTTGTAAATCTCACTCCTATTTTTCAGCAATAACAAGTATCTCATAGTCATCGGTTGTCAATTTGTTATTTCTGCTGAAAGCGTTGCCTGCACCTGGAGCACTATTCGGCTTTCGCGCGCATCTTTAATTTTTAAACACCTGGTGTCGTATCTTTTGCCAGTAAATTCGTGATCCCTTTAGTTTCATTACTATATTTTGACTTATTGTTTTTAGTGCCAAATGTTACCCACCCCCGCCGCAATAATAATTTCAACATCAATCAAACAACGATTCTTACTAACCAATCTTAAAAAACTCGACATACTTTTACTATTTTCCTCTTTATAACGTGTATCTTCTGCCTTGTGCCCCAAACATTGCTAAACCTGGGTGCGCCTTACAAATTGAAAATCATTCATGGATGGTACTGGTGTCAATGGGTGGGTTGGGGGAAGGAGCCAGAATTCAGTAGGAAGAATAGAAGAGCGTAGCAAGTAGCAAGTAGTAAAGCCGGACGGATAACTGGAATTGAAGTTCCTATGCTGTAGATATAGTCTTTCGAAGCTTTACTTTGTGGTATGCCAAATTGGCGCTTTAGGTTAGCATACATACGCATTATACCGTAATTCAGTCTACAATAGCACTTTAAATCATGATATATGTTTGGACCGGAGGTCGTAGTGATCCGGGAACCATGGCAAAGAATAACGAGCCGACGAAAGAACAATGATGATGCGGCTCTTCGTCTTTCCATTTTCTTTGCCCCCCTTCTTTTTTTTTGCTTGCATGTTAACAGTGGGGTGAATAGTATTTTTTCATGCAATAAGAATAAGACATCAGATATTTTTCTAATGTCTTACCCCTTATTGTAAATTCCGTTCACTATTTCTTTCTTTACTAAACTAAAATTCTCTTGAAGCACAATTCAATGACGAAGAACGGAACTCTATCTTTTTAATATTCATTTTGTCTTTCAATAACTCATAGAATACTGTACAAAACCATTCGCATGTTGACGGTCCCTTGCTCACAGCAACTCTACTCTCTGGAAAAGATTTAACCAATTCATGATTGAGAGCTTTTGCTGGTGTTCCGAATCT
>JAAZBG010000066.1 GCA_012513915.1 Fibrobacter sp. | reverse complement strand
ATCTCTGCACATCATCAAAGTTTGCCACATCCATAACTGTATAACCTGCCTTACCACCCATTTCCTGTATTTCCTTAACGGTTTGCTCGGCTTGTTCTTCCTTCCTGTTTCCAATCCACACATTTGCACCAGCTCTTGCTAATGTAAG
Source organism: Fibrobacter sp. (assembly GCA_012513915.1). Classification (GTDB taxonomy): domain Bacteria; phylum Fibrobacterota; class Chitinivibrionia; order Chitinivibrionales; family Chitinispirillaceae; genus JAAZBG01. Next base: position 4,501 of record JAAZBG010000066.1, on the reverse strand, counting down.
AGCAATAGCCTTACCCAGACCACGTCCTCCCCCGGTAACTGCTGCCGTCTTTCCGGCTAAGTTAATTTCAATTGACATAAAAATACCTCCTTTATTATTTAATTAAATATAAGCAATATTCATACCAATTATATTTTTATAATTAATTATAGAAAACCATTCAAATTTGAGGGTTGTCTTTCATACATTAAATATATTGATTCTCATACTGAGAATATATTGAGAAAAGAAGAGAGAAAAACTTCATTTTGAGAATTAAAAAAGCACAAAAGCACTTTTTTAAATGAAGTGCTTTCCTTAATATACTAAAGCCTGATTTCTGCTTTTACTAAAATACCCATTTTGTTAAAGTAATTCGTTAGTGGTCTCTTCAGCTTTTTTTGTAACAAGTTTTATTATACCCATTACACCTATGAGCGCAATAACTCCTCCAATAAAAACAGTCGCTAAATACTTAGGCCAATCCACCATAAATTCAGGTACGTTTACCAAAGCATAAGTTAATACAATAAATGTATTTGTGTTTATAAACATAGGAAATACTACATCCACAGTAAGCAGAACCATTAGAACCAAAAACAAAGCAATGTATAATGCTAAAGATTCCCCTACTAAAGGGGTGATAAACACCATAATATAAACTAAAACAAGTGCCAGAAGAATTCCTGCCGTACTACTGGCAAAAATTTTGATTATACTTTGTTTGTCGAATCCCCCAGCTAGTGTTAAGAGATTAAGAACAGTAAATGCCGGCCACAATGTTTCAAAACCCATTAAACTCAATACCCAAATTGTAAACAAAATCCATAAGACGATTGCAGTTGATGTCAGTACTTTCATTCTTGTGATTTTTTCCATATATACCCCTCCGTTTTATTATAATATGTAAATCTTAATTCATTACTTTTTCCGTTTTAATTCTTTAGTTTCTGAATTCAAGCCATTATATTTAATATAACAAGCAATACTCATACCAATTAAATCTTTATGACTTTTTACGAAGATCCATTCAAATTTGAGGCTTGTCTCTCATACATAAAAAATATTTATTCTCACACTGAGAATATATTGAGAAAAGAAGAGAGAAAAACTTCATTTTGAGAATTAAAAAACTCCTTGAAATTCCGGGGACGGAAATTCCAGGAACGAACATTTCAATTTCATCCTGTTGAAATTTAAGCATAATTTGACAACTCCAAGTACAGACCTTGAAGTTCTTTTCTACTGAAATGTAAAAATAATTGGAAGCGTACCATAATGCTTAGCAATATAAATCCCCATAAATTATTAATGTAGCTTTTATGGGGATTATTTATTTTATTTTATTATATTATGATTAAGGTGTCAAAAGCAATCAATAAATATGATATTTGAACCTTGAAAACTTAACACAAAAACTCATAAAAAGCTTGGAAAATGCAGGATTTTATGGTATAATTAATGTATAAAAAACTACTAAAAGAGGTACCATAATGTCTTTCGTTCTAAATAGCAGCAATCAAATAAATTTTAATGACAGTCTTCTTAATCTTACAGAAAGAGAAAAAAGATTTCTCGAAAAATCATGGGCAAAACCATTTGCAGAAAAAATATTTCCTAACATTGATGAAGAACCTTTTTCTGTATTATACAGTGACAAAGCTTCCAGACCAAACACTCCAGTTAATGTCGTAGTTGGTGCATTAATTTTAAAAGAAATGCTTGGAGATACTGATGATGAACTTGTAGATGCCCTCATGTTTGATGTCAGGTATCAGTATGCTCTTCGTACAACAAGTTACGAAGAACAGCCCTTAAGTGATAGAACACTCAGTCGTTTTAGAGAAAGATGTACTACCTATGAAACGGAAACGGGAATAGATTTAATTAAAGAATGTATTACCGGTCTGTCATCTCAGATAGCAGAAATCATGGGAATTGGCAAAGGCCTTAACCGTATGGACAGTATGATGATTGCCTCTAACATCAAGAAACTTTCTCGTCTGGAACTTTTGTATAACTGCGTAGCAAATTTGGTAAAGCTTATGCAAAAGAAAGAAGATAGTATCCCAGAAGGTATGGAACATTACTGCGAAGCAGATGATCATAATAAAGTCATTTATCATATGCGTAGCCAAAATACTGATGATAAAATAAAGACGGTCCTTGAAGATGCATCTATACTTTTACATAAGTGTAAAGGGAAATATGATGAATCAAGTGAATATCAGCTGCTAATCAGAGTAATCAATGAACAAACTACAGAAGATACTGATGGTAAACTTCAGCTTAAATCTAAAGACGATAAAACCCTTGATTCAAGCATATTACAAAATCCATCTGACCCAGATGCTACTTTTAGATTTAAAGCTGGTAAAGAACACCGTGGATACGTTGCAAATTTAGTAGAAACTGTTGATGACAATGGAAGCATCATAACCGGATATTCTTATGATCAAAATACTCATAGCGATAGTGCATTCTTAAAAGAATCTATTGACAGCATTGCAGGAACTGAAGAATACGAAACAACTGTCGTTACAGATGGAGCATATGGTGGCATGGAAAATATAGAACTTGCAAAAGCTAACCATATAAATTTAGTAACCACTAATATGCAGGGAAGAAAAGCTTCCGAAATTTATGCTGACTTCATATTCAGTGATGATGGCAAAAAAGTATTAAAGTGCGCAGGAGGCCAGACTCCAATTACTAATAAATACAACCAAAAAACTGAACAATGTAGAATTACGCTTGATAAGAATACATGTAACCAATGCCCCTATAAAGATCAATGCAAGCCTAAGTTTTTCAAGAAGAAAGCTGCACTCGTTATTTCGTGGAAAAGTGCAGAACGTGCAAAGCAACAAAAGTACATGAAAAGTGAAGAATTTAAAGAATATGCAAGATTCCGAAACGGGGTTGAGTCGTTACCATCTGTTTTAAAAAGAAGATATCATGCAGATAATATGCCGGTTAGAGGAAGACTAAAAACCAAGTTGTTCTTCGGATTCAAGGTAGCAGCATTAAATTTCCAGAAACTGTTTAATTTCTTAAACAGTTCAAATTTGTGTACTCAAATACCAGAACTTTGCTAAAGTAAGCAAGGGTATAGGCTACAATTAGCTGCAAAATCAACATAATTACTACTAATTATGAATTTGTGTTAAATTTTCAAGGTGCAAAAATTGACTTATTGAATTTAATGTGTCTTTCGACACTCTAATCATTATATTAATTAATAAAATATTTTATGATATCAGTTATTACAATAATAATTATGACACAGATATTTCATTTAACATTTTCATATCCTTAGGTGCAACAAACAAGTATATCACTATATAATTTTTCGCAATTATAACCCTTTTTGTGCATTGCTTCTTCTACAACATCTTGCTTTATATTATCTAAAGTAACACTTTCTTTTTGTACAGATATTGATATTGGATTTTTCATGTATTTGTATGCAAGTTTTTTAACATCTGAATCTAAGGTCGCTGAAAAGCATAGGGTCTGACGTGTTTTGGGAGTTTCTTTTATTATATCTTCTACTTCCTTTTTAAAACCCATCAAGAGCATTTGATCAGCTTCATCTATTACTAATGTTTTTAACTTGCTAAGGTCTACAGTGTCTCTAGAAATGTGATCCAATAATCTCCCGGGTGTTGCAATTATCATGTGTATACTATTCTTTAATTTTCTAATTTGAGATCCTATATCCTTGCCTCCGTAAGCTGCAAGAATATTAATAATTTTTATCTTTGTAAGCTTATTAGCCTCGTCGGTTATTTGTATTGCCAGCTCACGAGTTGGTGTAATTATTAAACATTGCACACTTTCCATTTCAGGACTTTTAAAGAAAATAAAAAGAAGTCCACTATATCGCTAAAACTCTCCTGATCTTTCAGGAGAGTTTTAGCAATCTTCAGTAAGATATAATTTACCTGTGTCCTAATGAATGTTCACTTACTTAGTTCATTGCTGCTCCACCATCCACATTGAGAGTTTGTCCTGTTATTTCATCAGCTAAATCACTACAGAAGAACAAGACTGCATCAGCTATATTCTGTTCTGTTTGAGGAACCCCTAAAGGTATCAGAGCTTTTATAAAATTATCAAAATTTTCATCTCTGTCAACGCCTTCAGGTGTTACTCCATCCAATATCTCCTCCCACATAGATGTTCTGATAATGCCGGGAGCCACTCCATTTACATTGATACGATAAGGTGCTGCAACATAGGCAGCCGACTGAGTTAAATTAATAGCTGCAGCTTTTGAAGCTGAATAATGGGACAAAAGACTTGCGCCTTTACGACCGGCAATTGAAGGTATTACTACTATTTTGCCGGCTTTGTTTGGTATCATTTTTTTGAGTGCAATTTGTAATGCATTGCTTACCCCAACTACATTAATATCCAATTGTCTTTTAAATTCATCCACCGTTGTATCTAAGAAAGAATCCGTTCCTATTACTCCTGCATTATTAACCATTATGTCCAATTTTCCATTTCCGAATTT
>JAAZBG010000065.1 GCA_012513915.1 Fibrobacter sp. | reverse complement strand
CCATAGTGATAATTATCTCACCGGATGCAGCCTTAATACCTACGCTAAGCGCTGCAGATTTTCCATAGTTACGGGTAAATCTGATTATTCTGATTTTTTTACCGTACTGACTATATAAGGTTTCCAGAATTGAAAATGATTTATCAGTACTTCCATCATCAATAAAAATAATTTCGTAGGAATCATCAGATTTACTGAATACATCATCAATAGCTTTTACAAGCAATGGAAGACTTTCCTCTTCATTGTGCAGAGGGACTACGATTGATATTGTACTCATGGCTTCCCTTTTGTCATTTTGGTAGTGTAAAAAAATGGCCGTAAGCCGGCCATTTTCTGATTCATACAGCGCTATTCCGAATTACTTCTTTGGAGCTTCAGGCTGCGGTGCAGGCTCCTGTTGCTCTTTCACTTTATAATTCTGCAGTTCTGCAAGACGATTTTTGTACTCGGCATTGTTTGGATCAATTTCGAGTGCTTTATGCATCTCTGTTTCGGCTTCGTTAATCATGCCGTTTTCAACCAGAATCTCATACATCAAAATACGAGGTCTCCAGTCAGTTGGAACGAGCCGTTTGCAACGTTCTAGCATATCGATTGCAAGATCAAGGTTCTCTTTAATTTTAGCCTGCTTTTCGGCGATGATAGCTTTACTACTGTCAGATACATCACCTTTGGCCTGAAGCATTGCGATTTCTGCCTTAGCGACAGCAATTGGTTGACGAATCGCGAGTGCAATCTGAATGTAGCTTGCTTCATAGTTGGTGAGCAGGCTTGATGATGTCTCATTGAGATTTGCTTTGCCATTCTCAAGGTTTGTGTATCTGTAAACCTCAGTCATCAGTTTTGCAGAACGCTGAATATCAATCTTTTCCTCCTCAGGAACGGGTTTAGGCATAACGCGATAAACAAGCCCTTCAAGTTTAAGATATGGACCAAGTCCCATCAGGACATCATCACCGGCGGATGTTACAAAATAAATCGGTTTTCTCCAGCGGTTTGCATCAACAATATTGAGCACCATCTGATCCTGAACCTTGAGAACGCGCATCTGTTGTACTGATGGCAGAATAACATCAATGCCGGCCCCCTTCAGATGAAATGGTGTAGGTTTTTCAAACGGATTCAACTGAGCTTCCATTTTTTCAATCTGGTCATCAGTGAAAGAAATCGGAACTTTTGGTTCAAAATTTTTCATCTGAAGAATATACCATGGTGTATTTACAAGACTGAGGTTGACTATACGAACATCAGTACGGATTCCATAGGCTTCCTGAAGAGCCCAGAGGGGGAAGGTATCATTATCACCATTTGTAAATAATATACCATCCTTTTCACAGGAGTTAAGGAGATTATAGGCGTAGTCATACGCCACCCAGTCCCCCTTTCTGGATATATCCTTCCAGTTGTTAACGAGGGGAAGTGCCGGTGATGCCATCAAAAGAATCGACATGATCGGTGCAATTGTAGTACGGAGAGTTTTGTCCTTATTGGAAAACAGAGAATGCAGAAACGCTATTGCAGCAAGACCGATTAACATTCCATAATACATGAATGCTGCTGCATAGAAGTAGTCACGAACGCGAACCTCACGGTGAACGGTGGGCATTGGACCCGGTTTGCCGGCTTTAACCCAGTACTCATACTCTGCCCGTTCGGGTCGTAAACCATCCGCAAAGTTCATGTAGAAAACAAGCACTACTGACGTAATCAGAAACAGAACCGAAAGGAATATGGCAAGTTTACGATCCCTTTTGTAAAGATATAACAAGCCATAAAACATGAAGAACGTCGGGATCAGATAAATAATCAGTTTTATAAAGCCGCTGCCTGCATTTGTTTCCATAAAGTTTACTTTTGCGTCATCTTCATGTATCTGATAGAACTGTGTAAGGTGGAAACCACCGTAACCCATTCGCTCTTCAATTCCGAACTGATGAGCCCAGGTACCACGACGCCAGAACATGCGTTTAAACATGCTTTCATCACCATACTGTTTGCGTTCGAGGTATTGCTTGAATGCCGGCCAGGTGTATGGTGCGTTTTCATTAATGTTGGGATTCAGTGACGCACGTATCGGAAGATAAAGATGTGCAGAGAATCCAAGTACTGCAACTGTGGACAGCGCAAGACAAAAACCCCATTTTTTTCTATTCTTTGAATCGATAAATGTTGCAACCAGTGTAATTATAAGTGCGATTGGTCCGGTGAAAATAAAAAGCGTAAGATCTTTGATAACCAGTCCAAGAAGTATAACAGTTATCCATAGACGCCAGTCGTATCTTTTTTCTTTGTCAATAAGCAGGACATAGAAGAACATCGGGGGCAGAACGATCATTGAATACATATGGATCGAAATACCGAGAAAGCTTGAGAAGGCCATAAGGATAAGTAGTTTATCTTTGTTGGGATCTTTACTTTGTGACCATGCAACGGATAGCCATGTTGCAAACGCCACAAAGAGCATTGCCACATTGGCTTCAGACTGCTCAACAGCACTGAACCAGAATGTTTTTCCGAATACTGCAAAGAGACCGCCAACAAATCCACCGGTGTAAACAGCAATACGTTTCCAGGTAGTATCAGGCATACCAACAATTGCAAGACCGGCTCTTACTGCGGTTAAATAAATAACTACAGCAGTCAGTGCACTGCAGAATACGACAAAAAGATTCATTCTGAAGCCGACATCTGCTACAAAAGGAGAAAGAATGATGCTTGATACCCTGAACAGCATCATAAGTAAGGGGTTCCCTGGTGGATGCGGAATACCCATTGATTCACCGCATGAGACATATTCTCCGCAATCCCAGAATGCTACTGTCGGCTGGGCTGTGAGAAAGAAAACAACAAATGAAATCGCAAATACAAGCAAAGCAAAAATGGTGTTGTTTCTGCTGTGAATTTTTTCCATCGGGAATTCCTTTCAGGTATATACTTTCAATGGTGTTAATTTACAAGATAAAAAATGATGTCTGTTTTATATGTTACTTTTTACTTTTTTTATGTATTGAATCGATTACGCCATTAACAAACTTACTGCTATCATTTGTACCAAATGTTTTTGCAAGTTCAACTGCTTCGTCAATAACAACTTTTACGGGTACATCAGAAAAAAATGTCAGTTCTGCAACAGCGAGCCGAAGGATATTTCTGTCAATAGCAGCCATTCTTTTCAGTTCCCAGTTCGCAGCTCGTTCCTGAATCATTAAATCTATCTGGTCAAGCGATTCATACACATGGCTTATGAGGTCTTTTGCATAGCTTACGATTTCGGGTGAAAGTGCACTTGATTCAGCAATTTCACGAAGCATTGATGTCCATTCAGATGTTTTTCCGACTTCACAGGCATACAGTGTTTGAAGTGCGAGTTCCCGGGATTTGTGTCTGTATTTAAAGGGGTTTTCGTTTTTATTATCGTTAGTGCTCATTATCATTCCTAAGGCCTGATTATTATCAGGTAATTCATAAAAGACATTGTTTTCAAAGGCGACTGAAAATGGAGTTTAATTTGTTACAATAAGTACGTATTTGTCATTACTGTATTTTTGAAAAAAGATCAACCATTTCAATGGCACTTAATGCAGCATCCCAGCCTTTGTTGCCGGCTTTTGTTCCTGCACGTTCAACTGCCTGTTCAATTGTGTCTGTTGTTAAAACTCCAAAAATAACCGGAAGATCCTCATCAAGGCTGACTTTTGCGATTCCTTTAGAGACTTCCGCTGCAACATAGTCAAAGTGAGGTGTGCTTCCTCTGATAACAGCGCCAAGACAGATAACAGCATCAAACTGTTTAGTTCTTGCAAGACGTTGTGCTGCAATGGGGATTTCGTAAGCACCCGGTACCCATGCAAGTGTGATTGCTTCTTTATCGGCACCATGTCGGATCAGGCAGTCATACGAACCTTCGACGAGTTTACGGACAATTAATTCATTAAACCGGCTTGCAATAATACCGAACCGTTTGCCGCCGGCATTGAGAAGACCTTCAATCACGGTTGACATATAAAACCTCCTTCGAGCAGATGTCCCATTTTTTCTTTTTTAGTACTAAGATATTTTGCATTTTCCTTACATGGTGATATCTCAAGTGGAATTCGTTCTACCACTTGTAAACCATATCCTTCAAGACCAACAATCTTACGTGGATTATTGGTCATTAATCGTATCTTTTTTACACCCATATCTGCAAGTATTTGAGCGCCGATACCGTAATCGCGTAAATCCGGAGCGAATCCGAGATGTACGTTGGCTTCCACTGTGTCCAGACCCTGATCCTGTAGCTCATATGCTTTAAGCTTGTTCACAAGACCGATACCGCGTCCTTCCTGACGAAGGTACAGAATGATACCATTACTTTTGGCAACTTCCTGCATGGCAACATCAAGCTGGTCACCACAATCGCACCGGGCACTTCCAAGAATATCTCCTGTAAAACACTCGGAATGTACCCGTACCAGAACAGGTACGTCAGGACCAATCGGTCCTTTATGAAGAACAATATGAACAGCTTTCGTTGCAATTTCTTCATATGCGGTGATTTCAAAAAGGCCATATTTTGTAGGAAGATGCGCTGACGCTTCGCACTTGACAAGTTTCTCGTTTGCTGTGCGGTAGCGTATCAGATCTGCAACGGAGATAATCTTTATTCCGTGTGCCCTGCTTATTTCAATAAGTTGCGGCATACGTGCCATTGTACCATCTTCGTTCATGATTTCACAGATAACACCTGCCGGAAAAAGGCCTGCAAGTTTAGCCATGTCAACGGATGCCTCAGTCTGGCCGGAGCGAACCAGCACTCCGCCTTCACGTGCGCGAATCGGAAACATATGGCCGGGTTTTATAAAATCGGATGGCTGAGCATCAGGATCAACAAGTTTAAGAACAGTAGCAGCCCGGTCTGCCGCAGAAATTCCCGTAGTGGTGCCTTCACGTGCTTCAACAGAAACCGTAAATGCAGTTTCAAATCGTGATGTATTCTCCTGAACCATCATGGGGATCTTAAGATGATCAAGACGGCTGCCTTCCATGGAAACACAAATAAGGCCACGGGCATATTTGGTCATGAAATTAATTTTATCAGCGTTGCAGAGTTCTGCAGCAAAGGCCAGGTCACCTTCATTTTCCCTGTCTTCGTCATCAACAATGATTACGAATTTTCCTTTTCTGAAATCGTCTATGACTTCCCGTATTTCATCAAAAGTTTTCAAAATCCAAACCTTTCCAGCTTGTCAATCAGCGAATTACTATCGGTAGTCCCGCTATTAACCCTTGTAAATTGAGTAAATCTGTACAGATATCGTGCAATCACATCACATTCAATGTTTACAATATCGCCGGCTTTTTTTGTGAACAATGTTGTACGTTTTGTCGTTTCCGGTATTACCGAAATTGTTACTGTTGACATTGTGCTTCCGGCAATTGTCAAACTGATGCCATCAATTGCAACAGATCCCTTTTCAGCCATAAACGGTCTGAGTTCCAATGGCACACTAATGGTTCGAAGTATGCTGCCGTTTACGTCCTGGTCATTATTGATTCTCCCGGTTCCGTCAACGTGACCCAGAACCATATGGCCATCAAGCCGTTCACCAAGCGTAAGGGCACGTTCCATGTTTACTCTTCTGCCTGTGGTGCAATTTGTAAGCGATGTTCTTCGGAGCGTTTCGCGTACTGCAGCAAAATATAACACAGACCCGCGAATTGATTCAATGGTAAGGCAGATACCATCAATGGCCACAGAGTCACCTTCCCGGACATCAAATGGACTCATATCAGGCAAAATACCAAGAACAACAGAAGTTCCCTGATGGTCTATTGTTTTTACCGTTCCGAGTGTTTCAATCAGTCCTGTGAACATCTGTTTTCATGTACCTGTTTTAAATGAGCTATAAAATATAATTCGCATAACGGGAAAGCACGTTAATCATATATATTGATTTTAACGCGATGCTTCGTGGCAGCAGTCAGGAATCGCATTTGGAATAAACAGGTGTTCCTGTGATCATCATGTCGTTGGAAAAAGACTTTAACTCAATGTTATCAAGTGAGATACAGTTCGGCATCGATAAACCTCTGCTGAATTGTAAACCCTCTCTTCCTGCTCCAAGAATTCTATTTCCATAAAAAAAGTAGACTCTGTTAACCATTTGTTTTTCGAGGAGTAGTGATGCTATTCTTTGGCCACCCTCTACAAAAATGCTGGATATTCCATAAGAATAGGCGATTTCTCTAAAAATGTTCATGCTTTTTGAGTGATCAAGCTCTCCGGTAAACCAGTATTCTATGCCACTTTTTTCATCAACCTTTATTTTTGAAGTCTCACTCCTTACAACCACGATACTTCTGGTATCATGTGCATGTTGAAAAAAGTATGAGTTTACAGGAGTATCAGCTGAACTTGAAAAAATTACCCTTGCCGGATTGTACCCTTTTTTGTGACGAACGGTAAGCTGGGGGTTATCATAATCAAGCGTTGATCTTCCGACACCTACCGCTGCATGCATTCTTCTGAGTTCGTGAACGTATGACCTTGATTTTTCGCTGGTTATCCACTTTGATATATTTGAGCCATCAGCAATCCGGCCATCAAGGGTCATTGCAAGCTTAAGGGTGATCCAGCATTTTTTATGTTGAATTGACCAATAGTAATCTTCATTCAGACAAGGTGCTTCCTTTTCAAAAATACCATCATCGACCCGAATACCCGACTCCCGCAATTGTTTGATACCTTTCCCGCTGACCAGTGGATTTGGATCTTTTTGTGTTATCACTACTCTGGAAATGCCTGCTTTGATAATGGCATCAGTACATGGCGGGGTTCTGCCAAAGTGACAACAGGGCTCAAGTGTTACATATAAAGTTGCATCGCAGGCCAGCTCACCAGCTTCAAAAAGTGCTATTTTTTCTGCGTGATGTCCCCCGGCGAATTGAGTTGCTCCTTTACCGATCACTTTCCCGTCTTTTACAATAACTGCACCCACTGCCGGATTTGGAAAAGTTAATCCTTTGGCTTTTTTTGCAAGCGAATATGCCATCCGGATGTAGAAACGGTCAGTTTTTGTCATAGGGCTAAAATAACATAAAAAGAAGATTCTCACAAGCGTTGGTTTTTAAGGTATAAATCCCTGATGATTCCTCTGAGGGCAATGAATAAACGAAAAAACAGTAAAATTGTAATAATCAGGCTGAAATAAACAAAAACTTTTTAAGTGTGATTGCAAGTAAATTGTGAACATTACTATATTTGAGCTATGAAAAAATATATCGACACATATGATGAGCTATTGACTTCGCTTGCACTTAGTGGTGACTGCGCTGCATTTCATTCTCTTATCGAACCGCATTTCAGAACGTGTTATGTCAAGATGGTCAGTGAGGGAATGCCGCATGGTGAAGTAAGCGAAAAACTTTGTGAACAGGCAGTTGCACTTTATAAAACGTTTCTTGCTTCCGGTAGAAATGCCATTGATTCCTTACCTGATTCAGAATTTGAAAAAAATGAGAATCGTTCAAAGGAAACAGATTTTCTGCAATCTGATGTTGTCAATAGTGGCGAACAACAGTTTTCACGGGAAATGATGCATTCTCTTCAACTGTTTAAAAGAAACTATAAAGGTAAATTCCGCAACGTTCAAAAATTTTCTCACGGGCTTACTTTCAGTAAAAGGATCTGGTTGTTTGTTGTAGTAATAATCGCAGGTGTTTCCGGATATCTGTTGTTTTTCTCATCCAGTGGTTTTGATATTCAGATTGTTAAAAAAACAAATACTAAATCCAGTGGTTCACTAATGAAAAACTACGATTCACTTGTAAAGAGCATTGATGTGTCATCAGTGCGTGATACAGTGAAAAAAGACACTTTGAAAGATACTGTTCGAAAAGTAGATACCGTGCCTAAGCCAAAACCTAAACCGCGGCGTACAGTTGCCGAGGTTCCCCAACCGGTTGGTTCTGCAGAAATTATGAATGCATTTGATGCATCACCTGTTGTGCAGCCGAGTGTTAAAAAGGAGCAACCGGTTCAAACACAAACTCCGCCGGATGCAGGTCAATCACTACCTCAGGCTGGCAGTTCAGATGACGGTGTAAAAAGTACAACACCACCAGTTCCACCGCAACCATCAACACAATCGCAGGATTCATCCTGGGGTTTCTAGTGATTGGTCTACTGATGATTGTGTTGAGAACGTGATGGTTTCTGTTAAGTATAACTTGACATACTCAAGTTGCAGCTGTATATATTTTAGCAAGTTATAGCTATTTATTGTGTGGTTACTACAGAATGTGTTTGCTATGCAATGCTTACACGAAATATTAAATGACATCTGTTATTTCGTTTTTGTCCCGGAATATTAAGAGCTTAGAAAAAAGTAGTTTCAAGAAGCTTATGATTTAATCTATATTAGTACATATTTTATCCTGCTGTTTTTGGTTGTACGTTTTTTCAGCAAAGGTAGCAATTTTTTTTTCATGAAATATATCATAATTACGCTTACTCTTCTTTTTTTGTCAATTTCGTGTTTTGGAGAGGTTGAGGAGTATGTCTTGCAGCCAGGTGATGTCATCTCAATAAGTATTGTTGAACACCCTGAGTTTTCCGGACGTCATAAGATTCGGCCGGATGGACGTATTAATTATCCTGTTATAGGCGAAATTGATGTTGCTTCTCTTACCTGTGCCCAGCTTGTTAAAATTATGCAAGGCAAGCTTTCATCGTATGTTAATAATCCTGTTGCATCAGTTTCTATAGAATCATACTATGCGAATAAAATTTTTGCAATTGGAGATGTCGCACGTCCTGGAGAGTATCAAATTTATGAACCTATTGATGTCCTGAAAGCGATTGCGATGTGCGGAGGTGTTAAAAACTCACGGGCAAAAATCATCAAGATTATTCGTGGTGACGGTTCCATTATTTCTGTCAATTTAAGGGATTTATGGAATAATTCAACTAAATATGATACCAAAAAATACCTGCTTTATCCTGGTGATACAATCTATGCGCCGGAATCATTCCAGATGCCATGGGGGCTTATTGCGTCAATTCTTGGTATACTTAGTGTTTCTTTGACAATTATACTAACTGTTGATAATTTGTCAAAAAATTAACTTTCCCGGGTAACAAGTTTCATGAAAGATCCTGTCATTATTTCAATTGGCGGTGGCAAAGGTGGTATTGGTAAAAGTACTATTACAGCCAACTTAGGTGCAGCACTTACGCTTAGGGGTAATAGAGTTGGATACATTGATGCAGATCTGGGGGACGCAAATCTTCATTTGTGCCTTGGAGTGAAACGACCACCCGCAGGATTACAGGATTACATCAGTGGCCGGTATAAAAAGCTTGATGACGTAGCAGTGACTACATCGGTACCAAACTCATGGCTGGTGAGCGGTGCCAGTGATTTTCTCGAACTCGCCAATCCCAACTTTGCTCAAAAACAGAAAATAATCAACAATCTGAAAAAAATGGCTGCTGATTACATTTTTGTTGATTTAGGGGCGGGAAGTGACTACCACGTAACTGATTTCTATGCAGCATTCCCGTATGGGATTGTCGTCGCTGATGGCCTGCCGACATCAATCGAAAATGCGTATGGTTTTTTAAAGAACGGTACCATTCGTGGACTGGTACGACTTTTTGCGGGGCATCCGGAGATTCAGGCCCGGATAAAAAGTTTCAGCGATCCTGAGACAAAAAGGGAATTCTCTACAGTAAACAATTTTCTTGCCAGTATGGTAAAAGACCACGCCAAAGATGTAGAGATTATGAAAGAATGGCTTCATGCAAAGAAAAATCTTCTTATTATTAATATGGTAAGGAATGCCGATGATATAAAAGTCGGTACCCGTTTTGCAGAAATGGTTAAAAAATATCTGTCGATAGATCTTCATTACATAGGGTATGTTGTTTATGCGCCTGAAGTACGGCAATCTATCAGGGAGATGAAACCCATTGTTTTGACTCAGGAAGCAACGAGGATAAAAGATTGTTTTGACGCAATTTCGCAGAATTTACTTGCGTTGACAAAAGGGCCCATACGATGAGTTATCTTGACTATTGGAAATTCAAAGAAAAACCTTTTGAAGAGATCAATGATACGCATTTCTTTTTTGAGAGTGATGATCATCGGGAAGCTTTTGATAGAATGCGATACGTTGTCAATGATCGAAATATGAATATGGGTCTTCTTACCGGCGAGATCGGATCAGGAAAAACACTGACAAAGAGTGTTCTGACAGGTTCACTCAACCGCAGTCAGTTCGAAATAATCGACTTTGAAAACTCAAACTATGAATTTGTTGACATACTATATGATATTCTGCAGCGTGTTACATTCAGAGATTCAAGAATTGATTTAATGAATAATGAAATCATGCCGCAACGTGGTGATAAGTATGCACTTATGCAGGCTTTCCGGAAGAAAATGGAAATTCTTTACTATGAAGAAAAACGTCACCTGGTGTTGATTTTTGATGAAGCGCAGCAGATGTCGGATCTTGTTCTTGATGAAGTAAAGAATCTGACAAATGTTTCCTCAAAAATAGAAAATTTTCTGACAATATTTTTTGTAGGCCAGCCGGAATTAAGAGAAAAGGTGCGCCGTTTGAAACAGGTGGATCAAAGGATTTTTCTCAGGTTTCACCTTAATAATCTTGATTACCATAACACTGTAAATTACATCAATCATCGTATCCGGATTGCAGGGTGTGTTGATAAACCGATCTTTACAACACTTGGGCTCGAGTTGATATTTCGTTCAACCGATGGAATACCCCGGGAGATTAACCGGTTATGCAAACTCGCACTTAATTACGGATTTGCACACGAACTTTCTGAAATATCCAAAGAGGATATTCAGGTGATCATTGATGATATCCAAGAAAACTCATGATGAAAAAGAAATTCCGTCTTGGTGATATTATACAAAAACTCGATGAAGAGCAAATAAAAAAGGCTTCACTACCGGGTAGTCCTGCAGAGAAAAAGGGAAAATTGTCAGATGGAGAAAATAAAACACCGGACAATCAGGACGAAGTATTAGAAAGCGGTAAGCCCGTGCAAGCGGAATCGCTGCATTCATCCGATGAAATTTCTCCCGGACTACCGGGGGTAGGGCAAAAAAAGGCGGGGCTTCAGGTTTCTGAGTTTGATTCCCAGAAGTTAAAGAAACAGGTGCCCGCTGCGAAAATTGCATCAAATCAGAGTGAAAAGAAAATCGTGACCGAAACCCTTCCGGAGCGTTTTTTTGATGATACTGAGGATGATGAGGAAAGTTTCGATCTTTACAAATATGTAGAAATACTATTCCGTCGCAAAAATGTTGTCCTTGCAGTAATCCTTCTGATGACAGTGTTCTCGATGTTCAGGTTTATGACAGGACCACGGTATTATACCGGATTCGCCCGTCTTTTATTCAAACCAAATACACAGGAATTATTAAAGGACGCATCGTCAGCGCAGTATTCAGGAAATTTTGAAAAAGCATTTACAACGCATTTGGAGTTACTGAAGTCACAGTCTGTTCTGACTATGGTTTCGCAGAATCTTAGCAGACGTATTTCGCCTGAATCTATCCGGGAAGGGATTACGATAAAGCAGGGTGAAACCAACGGGCAGAAAAACGATATTATAGAATTGTCATTTAAGAATTCCAGTGCAGAGCTTGCAAGGGATGTGTTAAACGAATTATGTAATACCTATATCGATTATCGGCGGGATGTAAACTCACAGGAACTTTCAAGATTTATCAGCAAACTGGAAATACAAATTGACAAACTTCAAAAAGACCTGAATGAAAAAGAGAGCGATTTGCGGTTTTTTAAAGAAGAAAACCGGATGGTACAATTGTCAAGTGAAACGAATCTTACTGTATCAAAGATTTCTGATATGGAACTTGCACTTCAGCAGACACAATTGTCATTAATCGAAGTAACAGAGCGAATTCAGGGTATAAACTCTCAAATAAGCAAGCAGGAACTGGATATTGTTCAGTCTTTTACCTTTAACGATCCTTTTCAGAAA
Source organism: Fibrobacter sp. (assembly GCA_012513915.1). Classification (GTDB taxonomy): domain Bacteria; phylum Fibrobacterota; class Chitinivibrionia; order Chitinivibrionales; family Chitinispirillaceae; genus JAAZBG01. The sequence goes on along the minus strand of JAAZBG010000065.1, from coordinate 46,008 downwards.
AAAATTGCAGATCTTGAACTTGAACTGAATTCATTGACAGCCGAATACAGTACCGAACATTATAAAGTCAAAATGCTTCGGCAGCAGATTGATAATTTAAAAGTAGCGACAATTGACAGTATATCAAGGGATGCATCAAGCAAAACATTTGTAAAGAATCCGATTCGTCAGTCCCTGGTTCACGAGATTGTCAACCTCACTGTTGAACGTTCTGCACTTGAGCAAAAACGGATCGCACAGGAAAGAATAATTGAACGACTCAATCGTGAACTTCTTCAATTGCCATCACTTGAGCAAAAGTATGCATATCTCGAACGTGAAACAGAGTCAATTCTTCAAACGCTCCGTATGCTCAAGACAAAGTATGAGGAAATAAAAATCCGGCGTGATTCCCAGGAATCCGACCTGAAGCTTCTTGAAATGGCTGAGACTCCGCGTAAAGCTGTAACCAAGGTGGGGTTTGCCAATGTAATAATCGGAATTTTAATTGGTATCATTCTTGGAATTGCATTAGCGTTATTGATAGAATATCTTGATCAGAGTCTTAAAGATCCGCGTGATGTCGAGCGGGAGCTGGAATTACCGCTGCTCGGTGTTGTTCCGCAAATTGAAACAGAAAAAGTGTTACTGGAACAAAAAGGTGATCTTGCCAAGACAATACTCGAGCCATTTCGCGCATTGAGAGCAAATTTAAAGCATATTGCAGCACAGAATAATTTTAAAACGTTTATTGTGTGCAGCGCGATCAAGGGTGAAGGAAAAACAACGCTTTCTGCTAATTTGTCAATTACGTTTTCTCTTGACAATAAAAAAGTAATTCTTGTTGATGCTGATTTAAGAAGATCTCAAATACACTCATTGTTTGGTGTTGATAAAAAGGTCGGGCTTTCAGATTACCTGCTTGGTAAGGTGACAATTGATCAGATTATCAAGCCGACAACACATCCCAACCTGTTTATTGTTACGGCCGGGGAGCGTCCTGATAATCCAGCAGAACTGCTGGGAACCTACCGTTTTGACGTGCTTCTTGAGGAAATCCGGGATAAGGCTGATTATATAGTTTTTGACTCGCCGGCGCTTCTTCCGGTAAGTGATACGATAACTATGGCGCCTAAAATTGATTGCTGCGTTATGGTAGTGCGTACGCTCTGGACTCCTTTAAAAGCGGCAAGCCAGGCAAAAAGCCAGTTAAAACGGATAGGGACACGCATTTTTGGAGGTATTCTCAATGGTGTCATCCTGTCAAGAGGGTATTATCCTTATTATTATGGATATTACGGGTATTCATCATACAAATACAGTTATGAGGACGATCACTCTCATAAATTCAGTTTTAGAGAATTTAGTTTACAACTTGAAAGAGATATGCGTGAGTCTTTAAAAAATATTTTTTATAAAATTCCACGGTATGCAGGAGTGTTGAGTGGTTCAATACGGTATGTTATGTCAAGGAAGTTTTTCTGGATATTAACAATTCTGTTTCTGGCTCTTGCAGCAGCGCTGTTCTATCTGGATAAAAAACCGGTCACTACATGGGATGATAAGATTCAGTATCTTGGTCTTGGCGGAGCACCGAATGATTCCTCGTCAGACAGCAGGTTGTCGAATGATATGGCTGCACCCTCTTTTTCAGGTATGCAGCAGGATTCCGAAAATGTAAATGTCAGGGTTGATACTGTTGATTTTCAGTCTTCGGGATTATCGGATACTATCGGCTTGTGGATTCAAACGATGTCGAAAAGAGACATTGAACGGTATTTGTCATTTTACAATAGCAAATCGTTTCGATCTGTAAACGGGACATTCTCCGAGTGGAAGCGGACAGCCATGTTACGATTTGCTGATCCGTCAATGCCGAAAGTTAAACTGCTAAAAATTGAAACCGGAAAAAAAGGCGTTTCATTTATTGAGACGCTTGTTTATACTATTAATGACAGTGGTGTGCGTAAAACCTATGATATTGTATGGCAGTTAAGCGCGCAGGGCTGGAAAATTGTTGGCGAAAAAGATTCTCGGCAGGAGCAGTAACTATGTCAGTAAGTTTACGTCTAAGGCTGTTTTCTTATGCTGTATATGCGGTACTGATTACTGGAATTGCATTTGAGGGATACTCTCTTGTAAAGCAATCCGGATTGTTCGGGAAGCGTCAGGCTGTAAGTACGTATAGAATCAACATTGAGGGTAATATTCGTAAGCCGGGTTGGTATGTGGTTCCCGAAGGAACAACGCAATTTGAAATTTTAAAGGTTGCTGGAGTCCGGCCGACCTCAGATCTTTCCGTGATTAACCTGTCGTCACAAATAGGAAACAATCAGAGTATACGTATCGGCACACTTGAAAAACCGGTGATTGTCACTGACCGGCAGGAGCATGTGAAAGTGGAGTTCTTTTATGGTGATGTACAGGTGACCCATGCGGATGGAAAAACAAGTGCTTTGCAAACAGGTAGTACTATACATCCGGGAGAACGCGTACAGGTCAGCGGGGCATCACAGGCAGAGGTGTCCCTTGATGCATTCTCAAGAATCGATCTCGATAACTTCGCCGATTTAACATTTGAAAAAATCAACCTCCCATCTGAAAATCAAAATGTAACAGAAATATCACAAAACAATGGCTCCTGCTGGCACAAAATTGTCTACTCTAATGCAGATGAGATATACAGAGTGTTTACCCGCTCTGTTGTTTTGACAATTACAGGGTCTGGAGCCGATTTTCTGCTTGATGTACAAAATGATCAGGTTGTAATTAATATCATGAATGGAATGTTGCTTGTGGAACGAAGGGCTGGCAGTGAATCAACAAATATGATCAGTGGACAGAGTGCGACAATCTATGATGATGAACGGCCTTTTCAGATTACACGTCTTACACCTGATATCAGCGCAGGTGAACAGTTTACAAAGTTGACAGAAGGTAAATCAGGTGTACTTACCAAAGATGCTTCGCTTAATATGTTTTTCTGTGTCGCACCGAATACTTTTTACCTTGTGAGAACGAATGTACAGAAAGGCGATATACATCTGATCCGGATACCGCAATCATTACTTATCGAACAATTTACTCAAAATCTATCAACTATTGATCAGGCATATTTGTATGGAGGTCCGGTTTTTGTTACAACATTTCTTGAGCGGATCTTTGATACACGAATTCAGAAGTACCTGTCAACATCAAGAGGTGGTGTTGAAAAAATTATCGACATTTTTGGAGGCGTTACAATAGATGTTGATGCAGCTGCAGCATCATTTTTAAATATATCAAAAGGGCGTCAGAAAATGACAAGCGAACATGTTATCCAGTATCTGTCACCTGCCATCAGTGGAATTTCTGATGCAAACCTGCGTCAGTCGCAGGTACTTCGTGCATTGTTTGATGAATTCAGAGGAAAAAATTTCATTCCGACATTACTGTCTGCAGAACAAATAATCAGTATCTCAGAGTCAAGTCTCAATGCACAGGAAATGATTGATTTTTTTTCAAATTTTACAAAAAGAACAGATTGGCAGTATAAGGAATATACGATTCCATCAAAAACGGTAGAAAGAAATTCTCGTCAATGTTTTGATCCGTTAATAGAAGAATGCAGGAGAATAATGAGTAATGAGTAGGATTTTAATAGTCGGAGCGAATGGACAGCTTGGTACTGATATGATGAAGCTGGCAGAAAAAAATGGTGTCACATGTAAGGGTATTGATTATCCTGATATTGACATTACAAAAACCGGGAGTGTACGATCTGTTGTTGATGCCGAAAAACCATCAATAATAATCAATTGTGCGGCATTTACTGCTGTTGATGACTGTGAGACCAAAAAGGAGGCCGCGTTTAAAGTCAATGCTGATGGTTGTGGTATTCTTGCTCAGGAATCGCAGCGTGTAAAGGCTAAACTGATACATATCAGCACTGATTACGTTTTTGATGGAACAAAAACGACTCCGTATGTTGAATCAGATGTTCCATCACCGGCAACTGAATACGGCAAATCAAAACTTGATGGTGAGATGCAGATCGCACAATATACAGAAAACTATCAGATTTACCGGATCGCGTGGTTGTACGGATTGTATGGAAATAATTTTGTAAAAACAATCAGAAATGCGGCACTTAAAAAACAGGGTACCAGCGACGGTCTGAAAGTTGTTAATGATCAATACGGATCACCAACCTGGACCGTTGATGTATGCAACCAGATCTTTGCTGCAATGGATCTTGGTTTAAAAGGAGTATTTCATTGTACATCGGAAGGATCATGTACATGGTATGATTTCGCGAAGGCAATTGTTGATGCATACGGGATTAATACGCCTGTAAATCCCTGTTCAACAGAGGAATTTCCACGTCCTGCTCCCCGTCCAAAATTCAGTGTTCTGGAAAATGAACGACTGAAAAAAGCAGGAGTAAATATAATGCCACATTGGAAAGATGCCTTTAACAGTTATACAATGCTCGAAAAATAATTCTGTACATAACAAAATACTTATAATAACACTCAGGAGTTTCAATTGAAAAAAGCACTTGTTACCGGCGGAGCTGGATTCATCGGCTCAAATTTCATTCATCTTTTCTTGAAAAACAATCCGGATTATGCAGTTGTTAACCTTGACCTTATGACCTATGCGGGTAATCTCGATAATCTGCTGACTATCCAGAATGATCCCCGATACACTTTCGTAAAGGGAGATATATGCGACAGGGAACTGCTGAAGCAACTGTTCCAGGCGCATGATTTTTCAGCAGTGATTCATTTTGCCGCTGAGTCACATGTTGACAGAAGTATTACCGGGCCAGAAACATTCATAACAACCAATGTACTCGGAACACAGTGTCTGCTGCATACTGCAAAAGAATATTGGGATGGACACTATGAGGGCAGACGGTTTGTTCATGTGTCAACTGATGAAGTATATGGATCACTTGGTTCGACAGGGTATTTTACTGAAGAAACACCTATAGCACCAAACAGTCCGTATTCATCATCAAAAGCGGGGAGTGATCTGCTTGTCCGGGCATATTTCGAAACATATCACTTTCCGTCAATTATAACACGATGCTCAAACAACTATGGTCCCTATCAGTTTCCTGAAAAGTTAATACCACTCATGATTACCAATGCGCTTCGAGATATTGCGCTTCCGGTCTACGGTGATGGTCTTAACATAAGAGACTGGTTGTTTGTTGAGGATCATTGCAGCGCGATCGATGTTGTACTGAAAAATGGTGCTCCGGGACAGGTGTATAATATTGGCGGAAACAATGAAAAAACAAATATCGAAATTGTAAAATTGCTGCTTGCAAAGCTTGGTAAACCGGAAAGTCTGATCAACTATGTTCCGGACCGTCTGGGGCATGATCGTCGCTATGCAATTGATGCATCAAAAATAAAGAAAGAGCTTGGATGGGAACCGGCAACAAAATTCAAGGATGGATTGAAAAATACCATAAAGTGGTATGTTGAGAATAAATGGTGGTGGGAAAAGTTGCTGCCGAAGAAATAACGCTTTGATAAAACAATCAACCGGATGGCTCATGAATCGGTGCTAAGTATACCAGTGTTTGATTTTTGGGTCTTCTGTGACTTGTTAAGACAATGTAATAGTACAGAACGTGGTGCACGACATTGTGGGGAGATTCTATACCGCTCGGGAATGCTGCGAAGGCGGTAAGTAAGGCAAATTCAAAGAAGCTGAAACTTAAATAAAAACAGCAAATCCTGCAAAGTTGTAGGGTTTACTGAATTATTCTTTTAATTCAAGCTCAAGAGAATCGCTATCAACTACCTGGTGTGCACTGTAGGAACCACGCATTTTAATATGTAGGCCACGATACTCGCCATCAATAATAACTCTTGAAACAAGAGCATCACGCTTGGCTTCATCAGTTTCTTCGTTATAATACAAAAAAATTTCATCGCCTACTTCACCGTTGCGAAGAAGAAATGAGTTGTCCTTTTCAACGATCAGGTCATCCACAGCATACATGCTGTGAATACCAAGCTTTTTTGCGGTAGAGATAAGGTTAGAGTTTTCAATGGAGTTGCCTGTAAGCCGATTCACAACAATCATATATCCCTCCTGAAAAATTTCCTGGTAACATCTCTTCATTATAATAAATAACCAATATCTAATGCAAATAGTATACCAAATACTACATGTCATGTCAGATGTGTAAGTCGGATATTAGTATTAGTGTATGTAGTTACTTTAAAACGAAATAAGAATTGCTTACAGAGTGGAATGGTAGATTGAAGATTCGTTATCTAACACATAAGTGTAAAAAAAAATCAACACATGACAAAATTGTTTTACAGGAATTTTTAAAAGGATCATTCAATATTCAATTTTTATACCATTTGGAACGGCTAAATGTATTTTATGAAAACCTTACGAGGTAACGAATTGAAATGGTAATCAACAATGAGATTTTTGTTGATTTTGAGATATGGGCCAGGCCCTGCGCAACTAAAGGCTGTGAACCCCGCCAGGCCTGGAAGGGAGCAACGGTAAGCGGATACTTGGTGTGCCGCAGGTAAACTTGGCCCTTATTTTTTAGTTTGATTTCTGGTTACACTGTTTTTCTTTAGAATATCTATGAGCTATGTAGTATTTGCAAGAAAGTGGCGTCCTCAGACGTTTGATGATGTAGTCGGTCAGGAACACATCACTGAAACGTTAAAAAAAGCTATTGAAAAAAATAGGGTAGCTCATGCATTTATTTTTACCGGTACGCGTGGTGTTGGAAAGACTACAACCGCGAGAATCATGGCGCGTGCACTTAATTGTGAAAAAGGTCCAACAATTAATCCATGTGGTGAGTGTGCCTCTTGTAAAAATATTTTAAGTGGTGCCAGTTTTGATGTTCTTGAAATAGATGGAGCATCAAATAACGGTGTTGATGATATCCGGGAGCTTCGTGAGAATATCGGGTATTCATCAATGGGCGGGAAATACCGGATTTATGTTATTGACGAAGTGCACATGTTGACAAAAGCGGCATTCAATGCGCTGCTGAAAACTCTTGAAGAACCGCCCAAAAATGTAATTTTTATTTTTGCTACTACTGAACCTCAGAAAATTCCGGCGACAATACATTCACGCTGCCAGCGGTATGATTTTAAACGAATAGGCGCAGAACAGATTCTTGGCTATCTGATTGACATTTGTACGACTGAAAAAATTAAATTCGAAAAAAGTGCCCTGATGCTCGTTGCGCGTAAAGCTGATGGAAGTATGCGTGATTCTTTGAGCCTTCTTGATCAGGTATACTCATTTTGTCAGGATAATCTTACAGAAAAAGAGGTTCGTAAGGTACTTGGTCTTGTTGGTCTCGATGTATTCAATACCGTTATGGACGCTGTTGCATCAAAGATTGCAGCTCCGGCATTGGGCGCCGTTCAGGATGTATTGTATCAGGGTTTTGATCTTCAGGAATTTCTGCTTGGTTTGCAGGAGCATATACGTAATTTACTTTTTGCGAGAATTCCCGGTGCAATTGAAGCCCGTGGTGTTGAGATTGAGCCTGAAGCTGCTGTTGAGTTGCGTAAATCTGCAGAGCGCTTCACAGAAGGCGATCTTCTCAGAATGAGTGAAATTGTTCGTAAAGCAGAGAATGAACTCAAGTGGAGTGCATTCTCACGGTTTCATGTTGAGATTGCAATACTGAAACTCGTTTTTCTTGATCGGACTGTTTCCATTGACCAGCTTGTTGAGCTTGCATCAAGGGGCGTTCCTCCGGAAAACATTGCCTCCCTTGTGGCATCAACAATGCAGAATGCATCGGTACCCGCAAGTGATACCGATCTAAAAAAAACTGAAGTATGATAGTCCATCCGATTCCCCGGCAATCGAATCAAATATCATTGAAGTACTATCACGTAGCGATAACGAAGCTGCCTTTCATTCTGTAACGTCTGATATCGCTGAAAGCGAGCATGTGCGTACAAGTGATGAAAACAGTGCATATGATTACACTGCGGATTCAGTTGATGACAATGATCCGGACGATTCTGATGATGATGAGTGTGATGTCCCCGTACGACAGACGAGTGTGTCTTTGCAAAATACAGCAAAGCCGGAGCCCGGTACTTTTGAAGATACTCCTCTTGTAAAGGAAATACAGGATCCCTGTGCGCTATGGACTTCGTTTTTAGATTTTATGCTGAAAGAACGGCCGAATGTCGGATCTTTTCTTGCAATGAGTTATTTGTCAGGCGCAACAGCTACGTCGCTTGATGTCCGGTTTTCGTCATCGTATCGGTTTCAATTTGTTGAAACAACCAAAAAACATAATCGTGATTTGATTGAAACCCTGCTGCATCAGTTTACAGGATCAAAGTATGAACTGCATATCACTCTTGAAACAACAAAAACAGATGCCGAGGAGCGTCAGTTACTGCACCAACTGGTAGCAATGCCGCTTTCAATTAATGATGAAATGGACAGGGAGCCGATTATAAAGTCGATTCTTGATATATTTGATGGTGAAGTATTGAATTAACTGTATACGATAAAGTAGTAAAGGAGATTACCTAAATGTCAAAACAACTGAAAAATATCATGAAACAGGCACAGAAGATGCAGGCGCAGGTTATGAAAGCTCAGGAGGAAATGAAAAGCATGCAGGTTGAAGGTACTGCAGGTGGCGGAATGGTAAAAGTAATGATGTCCGGATCAAATGAGCTTGTCAGCATTAAGATAAATCCTGAAGTAGTAGATCCGAAAGATGTTGAGATGCTTGAAGATCTGATTATTGCTGCACATGCAAATGCGCTTGAGAAAGTCAAGGAGACATCTGAATCTGCATTCGGTTCAATAACCGGCGGGCTTAACATTCCGGGACTATGATAAAAGTTCTTGAAGATCTTGTTGATGCATTATCAACGCTGCCTGCTATTGGTAAAAAAAGCGCATGGCGTCTTGCTGTGCACCTTATGGAGCGACCCAAAGATGAGGTCGCATCGCTTGCTGATGCAATTTTGCGTGCGCGTGAAGAGTTAACAAGATGCAAACGGTGTTTCAGTTACAGTGAAAAAGAGATCTGTCCGGTGTGCGAGTCGTCATCAAGGGATCAGCGATGTATTTGCGTTGTTGAGAAAGCAATAGATATTTTTGCGATTGAGAAAGTTGGGAGATACCGTGGTGTCTACCATGTTCTTGGCGGGGTACTTTCTCCGCTTAACGGAATTACCGCCGATAAATTGAAGTTGAAAGAACTGAAAGATCGTGTTATACTGGAAAATCCCGGGGAAATAATCATCGGGTTTGGCGGAAGTGCTGATGCTGAAACAACGGCACTCTACATTGCGAGAATATTTCGTGACATTGACATAAAAATTACGCGTCTTGCCCGCGGAATGCCCGCAGGTATGGAACTTGAGTATGTTGATCAGTTGACATTAAGTCAGGCATTAAATGAACGGACTGAAATAACGTATGGAAACGAGTAAAAAGCCATTTTCATTACTCAATCTTTTCAGGAGGATTGGAGCCAGTTTATTTTTTATAGGGTATATTCCACCGGCATCAGGTACAATTGGATCAGCATTGACTGTCCTTGGTATCTGGTTTGTTCATGTAAAATATCCGATGTTTTTTGACATGCAGCATCTTGTATGGTTCTGGGGAGTGGCTATCGCCCTGATCGCTATAAGTATTGTACTGTCAAGCAATGCGAAGAATGTTTTTGGCAAGGATGATCCATCAGCGGTTATTATTGATGAAGTTGCGGGTCAGTTTATCACATTCTTTATGATTCCAATATCACTCTACACACTTATTGCCGGATTTATACTGTTCCGCTTTTACGATATTGTCAAACCGTTTCCGGTAAATAAAATGGAGGAAATGGATGATGGTGTCGGGATTACCATGGATGACATTGCTGCCGGTGTGTATGCAAATATAACGCTTCTTATTCTGATGGCCAGTTATCATTGGGTAAAAGGATATCTGTAATCTGAGTATTAACAGGTGACATAATGGATATTTTTAATCAGACTGTATCGGTGATCAGAAACCATCTTACAGAAGTTGTTTTTGGAATTACAACAGTCACAATGATACTTTTCGGCCCGTATATTAACGGATTATTAAAAAAAATCACTGTAAAATTTCATTGGGTACTTCGTTTTATCTGTTATATCGTTTTGTGTTGTGCCGGATACGGTTTCCTGACACATTATCTTTATAAAACGTTAATCAAAATATTTGTGAAGCTTGAACCGGTACCGCTTGTTGTGATAACACTTACATTGTATTTACTTCTTGCCTGGTTTGCAAAATATCGTAATCAGATCTGAATAATTATTATTGAGATGCTTTTCCCAAATTTTATTGTTGGTTAACATAAGGCAATTCATCAGATGATACAAAAATCGAAAAAATTATTTTATTTAGTTGAGGGGTTAAACTCGTTTGCTGTTGTTTATTACACAAACTATATCTTCTTTTTTATGAAACACGAGTTTGGTTTTGGTGATTTCGAAAATTTACTCCTTGCAGCATTAAATGGATTTGTTTACGCAATCGGATCATGGCAGGGTGGAAAATTTGCGCAGAAGTTTGGCAATGTCAAATCAATTGCCATTGGAATATGCGGTATTATAACTGCACTGCTCTTCGGTTTACTGTTCAATAAATTACCGGTGCAGCTTTTTGCATATATTGTCTATACATTTTCAGTATGCATGATCTGGCCTGCACTTGAAGCAATTGTGAGTGATGAATCAGATGGTTGCACATTATCAACAATGGTAGGCGTGTATAATGTTACATGGGCTGGAGCATCAGCAATAGCATATTTTGTTACCGGATATCTTCTCGAGACACTTGGTATGAAAAGTATTTACTGGCTTCCGGTATTGATACATGCTTGTCAATTGGGTGTTATTCTGCCCCTTGCTGTCAGGGCACGGAAAAAAGAAAAAGTAAGAATAATAAAAGTTGTTGAAATTACTACCAAAGATCACGCACCTCCATTATATGCAAAACGGTTTTTGCATATGGCATGGGTTGCAAATCCTTTTTCATATATTGCAATCAGTACAATGCTTCCTCTTATACCGTCAATATCGCATAAGCTAGGGTTGTCAACTACTCTTGCCGGGATTACCTGTTCAATCTGGATGTTTGCCCGCCTCATAACGTTTGTTACTCTTTGGAAATGGAACGGATGGCATTACCGTTTCAGGTGGCTTGCAGGATCATTTGTCACACTGGCAGCCGGATATACAGGTATGCTGCTTGCAGAGAATGTTATGCAGCTTATAGCAGCACAAATGCTCTTTGGTGTAAGTACTGGTGTTATCTATTATTCATCACTGTATTATTCGATGCACGGATCTGAGGAAAAGGGTAAACACGGTGGTTTACATGAGGCAATGATTGGGTGCGGGTTGTTTACGGGTCCGGCATTTGGTGCAGTATGTATCTTCCTTGTACCATCAACACAAAATAGTGGACTTCCGGTTAGTGCGTTGTTAATTACCGGATTATGTGCTATCGGGTGGATGGGCCGATTCAGAGTGAAATCAAAAAAGTAGCATTATATTTACAATGCATTCTATAAATTTCTGGTGGCTTAATTATATACTTAAAACATGAGTGTTCCTGAGCATATTAAATGGTTGATAAGAAAATGTTTCGACACGCTCAATATGTGATGTGTATTTGAGTTCAGTACAACACGATAAACAGCAACGAAACTATGGAGAACAAATGATAAACGTTTCTAATATCACAAAGTTAATGAGTGGTACCCCGCTCTATACAAATGCAAGTTTTCAGATTTACGAAGGAGAAAAGGTCGGACTTGTAGGTCCCAATGGTGCAGGTAAAACGACGTTCTTCAGAATGATCATTGGGGAGGAACGTCCGGATGAGGGCGCGGTGAGCATTCAGAATAATGTTCGCATTGCCTACTTTTCCCAGAATGTTGGCGAGATGAAAGGTAAAACCGCACTTGAAGAAGTTATTGATGGGAATAAACGTGTAAGTGAACTTGCTGCACGACTTAAACACTATGAAGAAAAATTGTGTGATCCTGAGCTTGACCCGGATACGATGCAGAATATTCTTGATAAAATGGGTGATGATCAGACTGAATATGAAAAAATAGGCGGGTTTGATATCGAGAATAATGCACAGACCATTTTAAGTGGTCTTGGAATCATGCCGGAAGATCATGGAAAACCGGTTGAAGACTTTTCCAGCGGATGGAAAATGCGTATTGCTCTTGCAAAGGTACTGATTGTCATGCCCGATTGTATCCTGATGGATGAGCCGACCAACTATCTTGACATGGAGACAATTCTGTGGCTTGAGGCCTGGCTGATCAATTTCAAGGGCGCGATTCTTATGACTACCCATGATCGTGATTTTATGAATCGTGTTGTTAAAAAGATTGTTGAAGTAGCAAACTGTAAAGTTACCACCTATTCAGGAAACTACGATTTCTATGAACAGGAACGGGCTATCCGTATGCGCAACAATGAGGCAGAATTTAATCGTCAGCAGAGCATGATGAAAAAAGAGGAAGAGTTTATTGCCAGGTTTAAAGCGAGGGCAAGTCATGCCGCACAGGTACAGTCCCGGGTAAAGATGCTTGATAAAATAGAAAAGGTTGAGCTGATTTCCGATCAGGATGAGATCCGTATCGAGCTCCCCGTGATTCAGCGTGGCGGAAATGATGTCGCGGTGATAAAGGCGCTTGGAAAAAGCTGGACAAAATCTGATGGTTCAGAAAAGTCTGTTTTTAAAGGTCTCAATGCATTCGTACATCGTCAGGACAGAATTGCGGTTGTGGGTGTCAACGGAGCCGGTAAATCGACATTTTTAAGGGTACTTTGCGGTCAAACGCCGCCATCATCGGGTGAGGCAATTATCGGGCCGAGTATTACAATCGGGTATTTCGGTCAGTCGACGCTAGAAGAACTTGACAAAGACAAGACGATTTTTGAAATCGTTCAGGCAAAACTGCCACAGGCAAAGGATGGTACGATCAGAAATCTTCTTGCAGCATTTTTATTCAAGGGTGATGAGGTTTTTAAGAAAATCAAATTTTTATCCGGCGGTGAAAAAACACGTGTTATTCTATCGTATCTCCTGTCAATTCCGTACAACTGTCTTGTGCTTGATGAGCCAACGAACCATCTTGATATTAAATCACGTGAAGTGCTGCTGGAAACATTAAAACGATATGAAGGTACAATGCTGCTTGTGAGCCACGACCGTTTCTTTTTAAGAGAGATAACCAACAGGGTATTTGAGGTCGATCATGGGGTAATAAATGTTTATGAGGGAAATTACAATTATTATCTGGAACAGAAAACAAGCAATTGATTCTGCAAAGTATTTGACATATACATTTGGTTTATTTGCTAAAAAACCGGCATGATTAATTCTCGCATAGAGTAAAACACACCCCCTAAATCCCCCGCAGGGGGACTTTGAAAATGGAAATAGGGATAAATTTGTTATTATTCTTAAAGTCCCTCTATCTGCGGGGGGGCGAGCAACCGGCACAATTCTTACATAGTAAATGTTAGGTTAATGGCGACATTGGCTGGAAGCGCTTCCCTTAATTATATTCAAAAAAGTGTGGTTACCTGCTTCACCGGGATACCATACATGAATATCTGCTTTACGTTATAAATGGGGACTATCAATGGTTAGAGAATGGATTGCACTTAATGCAGTAAGCGGCCTTGGACCGGTACGGATAGCAAAATTACTTGAACAATTCGGGACACCCCGAAAGATATTTGAGCAGTCAGTAGAGACGATTAAAGAGCTGAACCTGCTTCCATCAAGTTGTGTCGCAGCATTATTTAATGATGAGCTTTTTGTGTATGCAGACAAACAGCTTCAGAAAGCATATGAGCATGGTGTTGAAATAATGACTATACAGGATAGTGATTATCCTCAATATTTAAAAGCGATCTATGCACCTCCGCCTGTTCTTTATATCAAGGGAAACAGAAGTGCTTTTAAAAATCATGCTGTTGGGCTTGTTGGAACCCGTAATCCTACAACATACGGCAGGACATCAACGGTTCAGATAACAAAAGAGCTGGTTGGATGCGGATTAACCATCGTGAGCGGGCTCGCCCGTGGAATTGACACAGTGGCACATGAAACCACACTTTCGTCCGGGGGGTGTACGATTGCTGTGCTGGGGTGTGGTATTGATTACATCTATCCGAAACAAAATGAGAAACTGGCGAAGCAGATATCTGAAACGGGGCTTCTGGTATCGGAATTTCCAATGGGAATTTATCCTGATAGTTTCAATTTTCCGAGGCGTAACAGAATAATTAGTGGATTAAGCAGTGGCGTTGTGGTTGTTGAAGCTGGCTTAAAAAGCGGATCGTTAATAACTGCACAGTATGCTCTTGCGCAGGGACGGGATGTATATGCGGTGCCGGGGCCGATAAATTCTCCGGTGAGTACGGGCACATTCAACTTGATCAGGGATGGCGCAATTCCTGCACGTAGCGGTCGGGAGATTGCGGAAAGCCTGCAGATGATGACGTCTAACCAATTGAATTTTAGGGAACAATATAAAGAGAAACAACCGGAAAAAATGGTGTTGTCTGCTGAAGAGGAAAATGTCTATAATCAGATTGGTACCGATCCGATTGGTACCGATATAATTAGTGAAAAAACAGGATGTGCAATAGGAGAACTTCTTTGTATATTACTGAATCTTGAACTAAAAGGGATGATTAATCAAATCAGCGGGCAATTATTTGTCAGAAATTAATATGCGAAGAAAAAAGATAGCTGCGTTGTCAATAGGTTTTGTGATGTCAGCAGTGCTTGTTTTTATGTTTACCGGGAAACAGGGATTTATATCACTGTATAAGAATCATCAACGGTACAAGGCACAGGAGGAGCAGATTCTCAGGTCACATCAGGTGATTGATTCGTTAAAGACAGAATTAAAGCGTTTGCATAATGATACTGTTTATATCGAAAAAATTGCCCGGGAACGTCTCGGAATGGCAAAAAAGAACGAGATGATCTATAAGTTTGTTGACAAATGATGAATGTAGGCCACACAAATGGGTATCGATAAGACCTCTGCAATTGTTGTATCAGTAATTCCATGGCGCGAAACGAGTGTTATTGCAAAGTTGTTTACAAAAGAACATGGAATGATCAGCGCTGCAGCAAAAGGAATCAAACGCTCACGGCAGCTGAATACTCCGGTTGAGCGGGGACAGATCATTGATACACTTGTGTATATGCATCATAACAGAACGATGCAGACACTTGCAGAAACGCAGATTGTCGCTTTTTATCAATCCATACGATCCGATCTTGAAAAAACTGCACTGCGGGATCTTGTTCTAGAGCTGTTGCAGAAATCAATTCACGACACAAATGCACATCCCGAGTTGTACGACCTGCTGGTACAGTGTTTTACGAAACTTGACAATTCAAAAGAGAGAAGTGAGACGTTTGCTTCAGTATGGAATTTTGTCAGGGACTTTACTCATCTGATGGGCTTTGGCTTGACACTTGATCGATGTGTCATCTGCGGGAGTGCAGCGGATATTGAGGAACATGGTGGTTATTTACTCATTGAACATGGTGGTCTTGTATGCAGATGCTGTAATCGGGGTATTCTCAGTGCGGATTACTTAATTGGCAGTCGCTGTATTGTAATGATTCGCGCCCTGAACTGCGGGGAAAATCCGTTTGATATTCATGAATATCTGAGGATAACAAAACTTTTGGTGTCATTCTGTAAATCACATATAGAAATCAGCAGCGAACTGCGAGCGTTGCAGTTCCTTGAGGAGATTGTGTGACAGGAGTTGTTAATTGACCTCCTTTGGATGTCATATGACTTATAATGCAGGTCAATGGCAAATATATACAGTTGGGATTTAAACCAAGTGCATTTTTGAACTGGTACATGGCTTGAAATCTTCCATCTTCCTCCGAATCACGGATAACAAATTACGATTCAAGTCCAGAAACCTCTCACCCCACCACAGCAAACCTTTTATTATATTCATACAATAGTATAGTTGAACGTTCAGAATCACAGGAGAATTCCCGGAAATCAGGATGAATACCGGTCTTAAAACTCGTCTCGAAAATATACAAGCGCGAATAGGTGATGCCTGCAGGCGGTCAGGGCGGGATCCACAATCGGTTGAACTGGTTGCGGTAACCAAAACCCATGATTTCAAAACAGTTCAGGCGCTTATTGATCTTGGAGTGAGAACGATTGGCGAAAATCGTGTTCAGGAGATTTTGCAGAAAATGCCCCATTTGAGAGGTGATTTCCGCCTTCACATGATCGGGCATCTTCAGACAAATAAAGTCGGGCCGGTACTTGAGTATGCACAGTGTATCCAGTCGATCGATCGTGAGAAGCTTGTGAAACGTATTGAAGATTTGATCACACCGGGAAAAAAAATGGATGTTCTTATCGAGGTAAATACTTCCGGCGAAGAATCGAAATCAGGATGTGCACCGCAGGAGTGCAGACAGCTTTGTGAACGGGTTATCGCTGGCGGCGTGGTTCAGCTTAAAGGATTTATGACTGTCGGACCGATCAGTAATGATGAGTCCAGGGTGAGAAGAGCGTTTTCGCTTCTTCGTACTCTCTCTGAGCAGTGCAGCGATCTTTTGCCCCATGCGGAACTGAGTATGGGAATGAGTGGCGATTTTGAATGGGCGATAGCAGAAGGATCTACGATGGTACGGGTAGGTTCTTTACTTTTAGGAGAACGGAATTATAATGCATGATGTAATCGATCTGGCATTCAGGTTGTACGAGCTGATTCTTGTCGTACGAGTGATTTTGTCCTGGGTACAGATCCAGTCTCGTCATCCGCTTGTTACGTTTGTTTACAGCGTGACAGAGCCATTACTTGCGCCTATTCGAAAGTTGCTGCCGACTGACAAAATCGGAATTGATCTTTCGCCATTGATTTTGTTGTTTCTGCTTGAAATGTTAAAAAAATATCTATTATTCTAAATATACTGCACAGGAGCGGTTTATAAAATGCGTATATCTCCTCTTGACATAAGGAAAACACCTTTCAAACGGGTGTTCTGGGGTTGTGATCCGGATGCAGTCAGTACATTCCTGAAACTTGTCGCTGAAGAATATGAAAAAACGATTCTTCAGAATAATGAGTTGAGTACAGAAGTAAAGGTTCTGGAATCCAAGTTAGAGCAATATGTAAAGATTGAGCGGGTGTTGAATGAAACGCTTATTTCTGCCCAGAAGGCTACTGATGAAGCCCGGGTTAATGCGCAGAAAGAGGCGGAGCTGATCATTAAGGATGCAATGGTTCGTGCCGATCGCTATGAAGATGAAGCTCGTACCAGGGCCCATAACTATGAAGCTGATATTGTTACATTGCGTAATCAGCGTGACAGTTTTCTGGCACGGTTTCGCGCAATGTTAATTACTCAGCTTAATTTACTTGAGGTAATCAGCGGTGATCTCAAACAAAATAATGATTTTTTGAATGAGCGACCCATCGAAATCGCAGACGATGAAACTCTGGCAGAGGTGCCTCCTCAACCAAACTTTACATCACTGGATGTCTAAGCGTGGCCTGTACCTTTGATGTACGTCTGAAACCGAAAGCAAAGCGTAACAGTGTGACGCTTGCGGATGACTGTGTGTTTGATGTTTCGGTTACATCGGCACCAATTGACAATAAGGCAAATGAACATCTTGTAAAACTGCTTAGTGATGTCCTTCGGGTACCGAAATCATCAATTGAGATTATTAAAGGTGGTCATTCGAAAAGTAAGGCAGTTGCTATTGCGACGCTTAGTAAGGATGAGGTCATTGCGAAGATGAGAAGCAGCCTCACCCCCCAACCCCCTCGCCGTAAAACGTAGAGGGGGGGCAGAAGAATTGCTTACATTCTGAGACTGTTTATACACCCCCTCTACCGCTTGCGGAGAGGGGGCAGGGGGTGAGGCGTATTGTTGAACTATAACAAAAAATACAAATAATAAGGATTTACTCAATGAAAACAACCTTTGAAATGATTCAGGAAGCAAAAGAGTATATTCAGAGCAAAATAAAAATACAGCCTGAATATGGCATTATTCTCGGTACAGGCCTCGGACGGCTTGCAGATCGAATCGAGAAAGATACTGTTATTGACTATGAGGATATACCACATTTTCCTGTGTCAACGGTTGAAGCGCATGCGGGTAAACTGATTTTCGGTACGCTTGCCGGAAAAAAGGTAATGGCAATGCAGGGACGTTTTCATTACTATGAAGGTTACAGCATGCAGCAGATTGTATTCCCTGTACGTGTTATGAAATTTATGAATGTGCATACGCTTATTGTGTCAAACGCCTGCGGCGGAGTAAATCCACTGTTTAAGCCGGGTACAATCATGGTGATTAATGATCATATCAACCTGCTTTCTGACAGTCCGCTTATCGGACCGAATGATAACCGTATTGGCCCGCGTTTTCCGGATATGTCTGAGCCGTATACAAAGTCAATAATTGAACTTGTAAATAAAGTTGCAGTTGACAATAAGATACGAGTAGAAAATGGAGTATATGCTTCTATGTGCGGTCCTGCAATGGAAACTCGCGCGGAATATCGCATGCTCAAAACTCTCGGCGCGGATGTCATTGGTATGAGTACCGTTCCTGAAGTTATCGCTGCAGTTCATGCTGGAATCAAGGTCCTTGGTTTGTCAGTCGTTACTGACGCATGTCTGCCGGATGCCCTTGAACCAGCTGATTTACAGAAAATAATTGCAGTTGCAAACAAGGCGGAACCGGTTTTAGTTAAACTTATCGAAAAAGTAATACAGGCACTATGAGCAAAGAAATATTTAAACCAGTAAGCAGCCAGGTGCGTTTCCCGACTGTTGAAGAGGAAATACTCGCATTCTGGAAAGAAAACAACATATTCAGCGCATCACTTGATGCCACAAAAGATAATGGCGCATTTGTTTTTTATGATGGCCCTCCATTTGCAACCGGGTTGCCACACTATGGTCATCTGCTTGCGGGAACGATAAAGGATATCATTCCCCGTTACTGGACCATGCAGGGTAAGTATGTCGATCGTCGTTTCGGCTGGGATTGTCACGGACTTCCTGTTGAAAACGAGATGGAAAAAGAGTTCAAGGTATCCGGTAAACGTGATATCGAAAAACTTGGAATCTATCTTTTTAACGAAGCCTGTCGCTCGATTGTGTTGCGGTATACAGGTCAGTGGGAAAAGATTGTTAACAGAATGGGACGCTGGGTTGATTTTGTCAATCAGTACCGTACCATGGATGCTCCCTATATGGAAAGTATCTGGTGGGTATTTAAACAGATATGGGAAAAAGAGCTAATTTATCAGGGATTTCGTGTTCAGCCGTATTGTCCGCGCTGTGCAACGCCGTTATCAAACTTCGAAGTCAATGAGGGCTATAAAGATGTCAGCGGGCCATCAATAACGGTAACGTTTCCTCTTGTAAATGATCCGGTAACGAAGATCCTGGTCTGGACAACAACCCCCTGGACACTGCCGTCAAATGTAGCACTGGCAATGGGTGGTGATATTCAGTATGTAAAAATTCAGGATGGTGAAAACAGGTTTATTCTTGCAAAAGACCGTTTAGCGGCCTATTACAAAGATTCATCACAATATACGATTCTTTCTGAGTTTACAGGAAAAGAACTTGCAGGTACATCGTATGTACCTATGTTCAACTATTTCGCTGGAAAAGATGAACGTTTTTTCAAGGTTACCAATGCAGATTTCGTATCAACTGAAGATGGTACCGGTATTGTTCATATCGCACCTGCATTTGGTGAGGACGATTTTGTGGTAGGGCAGAAGCTTGGACTTCCGATAGTTTGTCCTGTTGACGATGAGGGGAAATTCACTGATGAAGTTCCTGAGTGGAAAGGTCGCCGTGTATATGAAGCCGATGATGAGATCACCCGTGATATAAAATCACGCGGTCGTCTTATTCATAAGACCACGGTGCTTCACCGGTATCCGTTTTGTTACCGTTGTGATACAGCGCTTATTTACAAAGCGATCACTACATGGTTTATGAAAATTGACCCGTTGCGTCAGAATATGCTTGATAACAATCAGCAGATCCACTGGGTACCATCACATTTACAAAACGGAAGATTCGGCAAGGGGCTCGAAAGTGCACCCGACTGGAATATCTCGCGTAACCGTTACTGGGGTACACCGATTCCAATCTGGTCATGCGAATGCGGACATAAGGAGTGTGTTGGCAGTGTAACTGAGCTGCACACGCTTGCAGGTAACGGCAATGCTGATGCTGGTTGTCAATGTCATGCAGATACTGCAAAAAATGTCGAACATAAAATTAAGACGGAGAGTCATGAACGTTTCAAGGCGTTCAACGTGGATACATCATGGGCAGAAAAACTTCAGTCCATTCAGATAAGTCCTGTTGATCTGCATCGTCACATCGTTGACGAATTAAGTATATGTTGCCCAAAATGCGGCAAAAACATGCAGCGTACCCCGGAGGTGCTTGACTGCTGGTTTGAATCGGGATCAATGCCATATGCTCAATTGCATTATCCATTTGAACACCGTAAACGTTTTGAGGATAATTTCCCGGCAGATTTTATCGCTGAAGGGCTTGACCAGACAAGAGGCTGGTTCTATACATTAACGGTACTCTCTGCAGCACTGTTTAAAAAACCGGCATTTAAAAATGTAATAGTAAATGGAATTATTCTCGCAGAAGATGGTAAGAAACTTTCGAAACGTCTGAAGAACTATGTTCCTGTTGATGAAATCATAGATAAGCTTGGTGCCGATGCACTAAGGCTGTTCCTTGTAAACTCTCCTGCTGTTAAGGCTGAGGATCTGCGGTTCTCTGAAAAAGGTGTTCTTGAGATGTCAAGAGCTGTGCTGCTGCCGTTCTGGAATGCATACTCATTCTTTGTAACGTATAGTAACGTTGACGGATGGAAACCCAAAAGTGCAGAACCACCAAAAGATGGAACAGAGATTGACAAGTGGATTATCTCGTTGTTGAATCATACGGTAGCATTGGTTTCTGAAGAAATGGAACAATATAATCTGTATAAAGTTGTTCCTATTCTGGTCGATTTTATTGATAACTTGACAAACTGGTACATCCGTAATAATCGTCGCAGATTCTGGAAGAGTGAAAACGATGGTGATAAAGATTGTGCCTATAGTACACTGTATTTTGTACTGGTAGAGTTTTCCAAGGTGATGGCACCATTTCTGCCGTATCTGACAGAAGCGATATACAGAAATCTTGTGGTTGACAAGCTGGATGGAGCACCTGTGAGCGTTCATCTGAATGCGTTTCCTGTTGCACATCCGGAAAGAAGCTTACCTGATCTTGAAACCAAGATGGCTCTGATTCGTCAATCGGTAACGATGGGACGGGCTCTCAGAAGCAGATTTATTATAAAGACTCGTCAACCGCTGCGCGAATTTACCGTTATTGTCCGTGATACGGAAAAACTCAATCTGCTCAAGGATATGGAAAGCCTTATCCGTGGTGAATTGAATGTTAAGGGTATCAGGTTCAGTACGAAAGAGGATGATGTCGTTTCGATTGGCGCAAAGGCAAGTTTCAAGCGTCTTGGAAAAGTATTTGGTCCGAAGATGAAAGATGCTGCTTTGCAGATTGAAAAATTTACAATTGAACAGATTCGCGAACTTGAAACAGGGAAGACGATTGAAATCGGGGGAAAGGTAATTACCTTTGATGATATCGAAATACGCAGGACAAAGCTTGAAGGCATCGAGGTGGAAACGGAAGGTGAACTCACTGTTGCACTTGATACTACGATTACACCGGAGCTTAAGGCTGAAGGTATGGCGCGTGAATTTGTCAACCGTGTTCAGAATATGCGTAAGACATCGGATTTTAATGTTACTGATAGAATCGCAGTACGATGCTCAGCTCCTGATGAAATAAAAACTGCAGTTATGCAATTTATTGAATATGTCTGTTCAGAAACACTTACAACTGAGATTGCATGGGAAACTGCTGTAAGTACCGATATGGAAGTAACCGACATTGATGATATCAATATTGGTCTTCAGATCAATCGTACCTGATTTCAGAACAGGTTATGGAGTACATTTGTAGTGAGTTTTTTTAAGCGACTTAAAAATACACTTGTTTATGTGGCGGCTGTCTGTGGCTATACAATTGCGCAGATAATACCGCGCAAAGCAGGATTGTGGTTCTTTGGAAATCTCGGGGCATTTGCGTTTATCTTTCCCAATGAGGAAAAACGCCGTACGATCAGACATTTACAAGTAGTATATGGTTCGGAATGGGATCAAAAGCGTATTTACAAAACAGCACGTGATGTATATGTAAATCTTGGTAAAAATATTTATGACAGCATTTGGATTGCAGGCCGTACGATGAGTGAGCTAGACAACGTAATCAGTACTGATTGCTTTGATGAAATTGATGAAGCGTACGATTGTGGAAAAGGAATCATTGCAATTACGGCACATATCGGTTGTTTTGAAATGCTATTGCACTATTTTGCTTTAAGGAAATACAGGACATTTGCAATCGGACGGAAGAGTTTTGATGAGCGTATTGAGGGGTTGCTGCGAAAAAACAGAAGCGGTGACAACATTGAATACATGAACAGGACTGAAAGTCCCCGTGCGATCATGCGTAAGCTTCAGGATGGTAAAGTATTTGGTGTACTTATCGATCAGGATACCCGTGTTGAAAGTGTCTACGCACCTTTCTTAGGGAAGATTGCATCAACGCCATCCGGTCCTGTCAAGATGGCAATGAAAATGGGAGTGCCTGCGTTTGTTGTCACAACTGCACGGGTAAGCAGGTATAAACATCACATATTTTTAAGTAAACGTATTGAATTTAATAATACGGGAGATTTTGAGAAAGATCTTATTGACAATGTTGGAAAAGCAAACGATCTTATTTGTGATACTATAAAGAAGTATCCGTCACAATGGGTCTGGATGCACCGGCGGTGGAAAAGACAGCCTCACCCCCCGGCCCCCTCTCCATAAATGTAGAGGGGGAGTAAAAAATGTCCACCTAGTGGACATTATATTCTTCGACTCCTCCTCTACGCTGAGCGGAGAGGGGGCCGGGGGGTGAGGCAATCTTTTTCACAAACAGAGAAACCATGATTAAAAAAATAACATTACTTTTCATTGCACTACTAATAGTAACCGGATGCACCCCGAAAAAAGATACCCTGCCGGTGGCATCAGATACGATCTCGACTCCATATCAGGAGATGAGTAGTTCTACATTGTGTTTTTATAACAAACAATATATACAGTGGAAACTGGAGTCACAGTATATGCGTAAACCGCTTACTGATACGGGTAATATACTTGTGGCACCGGTAAAGTTGACACTATACGACTCAGTTGGCAATATTAGAACAAAAGTGTTTTCCGACAGCGGGATTACATCACCTGCTATGGATAACTTTACTGTGTGGGGTGATGTCCTGATATTGACAAAAGATAGTATGACTGTTCGGTCTCAAAAGTTATGGTGGAAGAAAAAGGAGCAGAGGGTCGAATCGAATACCTATGTTCAGATAAAGACCAAAAAGGGTGATATACTACGCGGGAAAGGTTTGACGGCAGTTGAGGATTTTTCAAGATTTTCATTCAAGTCTGATGTAAAGGGTGTATTTCCGGATTTCAAACGGCGCGTTGAATCAAATGAGGAAAGTTTTTTTTAAATGCTTAATAAAAACGATAAATACAGTTCTGTCATTATTATAATCCTACTAACATTTCTTTTTGTAATGTCTGCTTTTGGAGAAGAGACAAAAAAAGAGAGTAGTGTAGAAAAAAAATCGCCATCACTGATTCTTGAATCTGCAAATAGTAACGAGAACGTGTACGAAAATGATGAATTTATAAGTTACCTGAAAGGCAATGTCGTATTTGTCTACGATGATATAAAAATCAAATCAGACGAAGCTACCTGGTGGCGTAATCAGGGTAAGGTTAACTTTAAAAACAATGTAAGAGTATATCGTGGTGCACAAACGGTTACCTGTGATCAGATGAATTACGGAAAGAATAATAATGTGCTTGTTGCAAATGGTCGTTTTGTTTTTACTGATACACTGGAACGTACCAAAATTACCGGATCAGATGCAGAATATAATATTCAGACAAAATATTTTCAGCTGACCGGTAAACCAAAACTTGTCCGCTACGATACAGCATCAGCAGAAACACTTTTTATCAGTGCAGAGCGGATGTGGTATATCGATTCTATTCGCTGTGCAAATGTCGTTGACAGCGTAAAAATAATCAAAGGTAAACTGTTTTCAACTTGTAAAGCAGCAAAATACTATACAAAAAACGATTATGCGCAGCTACGTCTTGACCCGTTTGTAATATACGAAATAAGTAATGTAAAAGGCGACTCCATAGATCTTTTCTTTGGAAAAAGTCAGCTGAAGAGTGCAACGGTAATGGGGCGCGCTGTTGGCAGCTATGTTGATACAATCGCAAATACAAAAGATTCATTATATACCAACGTCTGGGGAGATAGCCTGTTGATGACTGTATCTGACAGTGGTAATCTTGACTCATTGTGGATTTTCGGAAAAGCAAAAAGTAAATATTATGAGTCAAAAGACAGGGCAAGTGTTAATGAAGCGAGTGGTAAGAAAATGCTGATGGCCTTTACGGAAAAAGGTGAAGCAGACAAGGTGAAAATCTGGGGTAATGCAAAAAGTAAATATTTTATTACCGAACAGAAATCAAAAGGAATAAATGAGGCAAGTGGTGATAGCATAACAGTAACTTTTAAAAAAGGGCGTGCATCACGTCTGACACTTGCAGGAAGTTCACGAGGAATTTATTTCCCGAGAGATTTATAATAATTATGAGTGAAAATACTGACAAAAGAGAGTCTGAATCAGAAGAGATAGATTCTGAGCTGACAGAGACAACACTACTTACTGAGAATGATATGCAGGATGAAAACGGTTTGGTCTCAGAAACAATTACAGGTAATCCTGAACCTGCCGTGCAAAAGGAAGCAATACCTGATCCGGTATCAAATAGCCAGGATAATGTGTCGTCTGTTGCTGCACATGAGGGATCTGTGCATCTTGTATCATCACCGAAACATATCTTTAGTGCAACGGGTAAAAAGCCAAGAGAAATCCGTACCGATTCACTGGTTAAAATTTACAACAAGAGAACAGTTGTCAATGGCGCATCGATTGTTGTAAATCAGGGGGAGATTGTCGGGTTGCTTGGGCCCAATGGTGCCGGTAAGACAACAACGTTTTATATGATTGTCGGAATGGTGAGTCCGAATAAGGGAAAGATTTATCTGGACAATAAAAACATATCCGGTAAGCCAATGTATAAACGAGCAAGAATGGGAATCGGTTATCTGCCACAGGAAGCATCCATATTTAAAAAGTTGACAGTTGCAGAAAATGTGATGTTTGTGCTCGAACGCCAGCCGATGAGTGCAAAAGAACGAAAACAACGGATGCATCAGCTGCTTGAGGAACTTCATGTTGAAAAACTTGAAAAAAGTTATGGCTATATGTTAAGCGGTGGCGAACGCAGACGTGTTCAAATTGCACGTACACTTGCAATAAATCCGGATTTTATTCTCCTTGATGAACCCTTTGCCGGGGTTGACCCTATCGCCGTTGAAGATATTCAGAGTATTGTTGCTGAGCTGAAAAATAAAGGGTATGGTGTGCTGATTACCGATCATAATGTCAGGGAAACGCTACGTATTACCGATCGTGCCTATATAATGGCAAACGGGAAAATACTCATTTCAGGAACTGCAAAAGAACTGGCAGAAAATGAAGAAGCACGGAAAATCTATCTCGGTCAGAACTTTAAGCTTGATTGATTAGGAATTTTAAATATGTAGGAGATGGTCGCGACTATCCCCTACATATACGATTACATTCTAACGGATTTTCCGGCATTCCATATAATACTTCTTCTCCTCGGCATCACCCATACTAAACGCCTTACGAGGAAGTGGTCCGTTTTTTCCGACCCACTGGAAAAGACGCTCGCGGGCGATGACGGGAACAAAACATCCAAGGGCATTTTCCTTGCTGAGTTTCTTTGTATCGTCCCAGCCGTGAATAAAATCAATTTTACCCTTTGACGGGTATTCAGCATTGTAGGCCGCAAAAATCTCGTCGATGTATGCAGGTGGTAATTTCGCTGATGGATCGGTAAACTCAAGGACAAAATAAGAATCACCGTCCCAGATACCGGCTCTCGACTGACCATCCGGGGACTGTAACAGCGATTTTAATGATGGCTCATCAATCTGAACTGCACTTTTGACAAGAGCATGATTCTTTACATAATCAGCCACATCTTTTATTGAATCGCTGAAAATTGCACGATGAATAGGTTCAAACCGTAAACCAGGTGAATGGATATTGACAATTTCGGCAAGTGCAAAGCGAGCCGGATGAGCCATGATAACATCATCGGTTGCCCCTGCATCGCGTAAAGCCTTTTTAGTCGCTTCCCAGTGTGCTTTTGCAGTTGCCAGTGAATGGTTGCCATCACCCATGGCAAAAAACAGAGGCTGGTTGGTATTTTGTGTTTTACATGATGTGTCGTAGAGTGATGCAAGCGTGTTAGCGATCAAGGTAATTGATTCCGAATCGTCAATAGCATATCCTTTGAGTGTACCACCATGTTCCATTAAACTAATATCGTATACAGGCTTTTTTGATGGTAATGTCGCAACAAGTGTTTCAATAAGCTTTCTCTGGGGATCATCAATAAGGATCATGATATGCGGCAGTTCGAATGTAGCCTCTTTACGAACGCGAAGTCGTGGCGGGATACGTTCAACAATGGTGCCTTCAGTTGCGCGGATGAGTGTCTTTGAGTCGCGGGCATAATCATACCGTTCAAGATCCATGGCAAACAGAAGGCCCTGACGCAATCCGGATGCATCGGTTTTACGCTCGATATACATTATTGCCTTGCCGTATTCCTGAATAGTCCCATTGTCAAGATACTGTTTCATTGATTCATGAATTGTCTTTATCCGGCTCTCGACATCAGGTGCTTCAAGAAATATTTCCGGCAGCGTGATACGAAGCGTTGATGGTGCATTGCCGACATTTTTTTCAACCCGATCCCAGTAAGCATGGTCTGATGTGTATTGATCGCACGCTACAACAGACCATTTGTCGAGGTCCGTGCCTTTTTCAGGAAGGTATAGTAATGGTATATGTAAACCAAGCAGCTCAAGTTTTGCACTTAATGTTTTGTAAGTAGTATCTGTCAATTTTGTCTCCTTAATCATCAGACATAGCTATTCGAATATTTGATTTTTGTAACGCATTTACAAAATATATCAAATTTTCAAGCTCAAGTTCAAGGTTTACGTTATTTACAATGCAATCTTCAGGAGCCTTGAGTTGAATTGGTGCGAAATTCAGAACGCCTTTAATTCCGGCTTTAATCATAATGTCAAATGTATGCTGTGCTGCAATATCGGGAACACTCATAATGCCTATTTTTACATTGTTATCATGTACATATTTTTCAAGATCTTCAAGTGCAAATACAGGTACCGGAAGTTTACTGTTGTGTTTTGATGGGTCAATATCAAAAGCGGCGACGATTTTGATACCCTCTTTTTCGAAATTCTTATATTTCATAAGAGCGCTGCCCAGATTTCCGGCTCCTGCCATAATAACTTTTTGAAGTTCGTTTTTGCCGAGAATATCATTGAGTTTCTCAATAAGAGCATCAATCTGGTAGCCGCCTCTTTTGTTGCCGCTGATAGCAAAGAGCGAAAAGTCTTTTCGTACCTGCGCACTGGTTACACCGACGGCATCAGCAAGATAATCGGAGAAAATTTTAAAGAATCCAAGTGATTTGAAGCGATATAATGCGTTTTTGTACCGTGAAAGACGCAGGATGCAATTTTTGTTAGTAACCATTAAGTACCCCTTTTTCACAACATGTATAGTTGTGAATATACCGTTAATAAGTAAAATTGTCAAGTTTAATGTGCAGTCAATCACAAAAAAAAGCACATAAAAAGTTGAAAAAAGTCAAAAGTAATTGAAAATAAGCGAAATAATGTAAAAAATATATGTGTGCACATTCACATAAATATGATCTTTTTTATTAAAAAAAATCTTTCAAAAAGTTGAAAACGTAATTATAGCATGTTATAGTTTACTCGTTAACGTGAATTTAGTCACATTTAAGCGTTGCTTGTTTCACAATAAATAGTGTATTAATTCTTTGTACTAATTGAGGAAGGATGCCTGATGGAACAAAAAAGTGTAGACGCTAAGGAGATCGGCGCAATTGCTGAGAAATGGCGTGACAAAAAAGGCAGTCTCATCATGGTTTTGCATGAAATTCAAAATCATTATGGGTATGTTCCGCGAAATGTTTCGCTGGAGCTTTCAAAGGTTCTTGGAATTCCGCTGGCGAGAATTTACGAGGTTATTACGTTCTACAATTATTTCAAGCTTGAACCGCCGGGTAAGTTTACGATTGCAGTCTGTCTTGGAACTGCATGTTATTTGAAAGGCTCACCGGAAATTGTTGATGAGATTAAGTCTCTGCTTAATATTGGTGAAGGTGAGACAACACCGGATGGACTTTTTCATCTTGATGTCGTTCGTTGTCTGGGATGTTGCGGTCTTGCTCCGGTTATGATGATTAATGGGCAGGTTTACGGAAAGGTAAAACGTAACGAAGTAATGGGAATCCTTTCAAAATATAAAAGCGAGGATTAAAGAATGGCTAAGCTTACACGACAGGATATAGAAAAGATGGCAAACGATGCTAAAAAAAATGTATCGTATGTTAAAGTTGGCATGAGTACATGCGGTGTTGCTGCAGGAGCTCAGGTAGTATATGATCTCTTTGCACAGGAGATTAAAAGTCACAATCTGACAATTGACTTAAAAAAAACAGGATGTCTTGGTATGTGCCATTGTGAACCGCTTGTCGAGATTGCAGTTGAAGGGTTACCGTCGGTAATTTACGGACGGGTAAACGGGGAAGTCGCCCAGCGTCTCCTTGATGAGCACATTTGCCATAAACGGCTTGTGAATGATCATATTTACGAACTTCCGGTGAGGAGGTAACGCATGAACACAACGGTACTTTTAATAAAAGATACTGCAATCAGCGGTGATACAACAAAAGAGCTTCAAGCTGCGTTTCAGAAGGCAGCTCGTGAAATGTCAATGGATGACAACGTTCAGATTATTCGCGTATCAGATCTCGGTATTTACAATCAGGGTGTTGTTGTAAAAGTTCTTCCCAATAATATTATCTATGCAAACGTTAAACCTGAGCATGTTGAAAAAATTCTTAAGATGACAGTTATTGAGGGTACACCTATTGAAGATCTCCTGCTTCGAAATGTTGTTGCACAGACAAGAATCGTTCTCCGTAACTGCGGAGTAATTGATCCGGAAAGTCTTGATGAGTACATCGGGCAGGGCGGGTATGTTGGCGTATCAAAATGCATTCTCGACATGACTCCCGAACAGGTCATTGATGAAATGAAAAAGAGCGGACTTCGCGGTCGCGGTGGTGCAGGGTTTCCAACCTGGATGAAATGGAATCTGGCGCGTCAATCGAAGGGTGATGTTAAATACGTGATCTGTAACGGTGATGAGGGTGATCCGGGAGCATACATGGATCGCAGCGTACTTGAAGGTGATCCACACTCGATTATTGAAGGCATGATGATTGCCGGGTATGCCATTGGTGCAAATCAGGGGTTCTTCTATATCAGGGCTGAATATCCCCTTGCTATTTCAAGAATTGAGCATGCTCTAAAACAGGCGTATAACGCAGGTTTACTTGGTAAAAATATCCTTGGTTCAAAATTCAGTTTTGAACTTGAAATCCGCCTTGGTGCAGGAGCGTTTGTTTGTGGTGAGGAAACTGCTCTTATTGCGTCAATTGAGGGCAAACGAGGAACACCTCGCCCGCGTCCTCCGTTTCCATCCGATAAAGGGCTATGGGATAAACCGACAATTATTAATAATGTGGAGACGCTTGCGAACGTACCGGTAATTCTGTCAAAAGGCGGCGATCAGTTTGCGTCAATTGGTACAGAAAAATCCAAAGGCACAAAAGTATTTGCGATTACCGGAAAAGTAAAGCACAGCGGTCTTGTCGAAATCGCCATGGGGACATCACTGAGAGATATTGTATATAATATCAGTGGTGGTGTACTTGGTGGTAATAACCTGATGGCGGTTCAGACGGGAGGGCCTTCGGGTGGTGTCATTCCTGAAAAGTTTCTTGACACTCCAGTAAGCTATGAACACCTTATTGAACTTGGTTCAATCATGGGAAGTGGTGGTATGATCGTTATGGATGAAACTGATTGTATGGTTGACATTTCGAAGTTTTATTTGAAATTCTGTGTTGATGAATCCTGTGGAAAGTGCGCTCCATGCCGTATTGGTGGTTATCAGATGCTCGGACTTCTTGAGAAAGTATCCGATGGCACAGCCACACAGGATGATATTGACACAATAAGAAGAATTGCTTTTACCATGCAGAAGGCATCACTTTGTGCGCTGGGCCAAACTGCACCTAATCCCGTGTTGTCAACTTTGCGTTATTTTGAAGAAGAGTATCGTCAGCATGTACAGGATAAGAAATGTCGGGCGGGAAAATGTACAAAGTTGATAACATACACTATTAATGCAGATACATGTAAGAAGTGTAGTCTCTGCGCGAAGAATTGCCCATCAAGTGCAATTCCGGGAGATAAGGAACACGGTTACACAATTGATCAGGCAAAATGTATCAAATGCGGCCGCTGTTTCGAAATTTGTAAATTTGAAGCGATTGTGAGGGCATAATCATGATAAATGCAAAAATAAATGGTATTCCGGTAACAGTTCCGGAAGGGTCTACAATACTTGAGGCTGCTGAGAAAGTACAGGTGAAAATTCCGACTCTTTGTAAACATCCGGATCTTCCTGCAACTGCGGGCTGCGGTATCTGTATTGTAAAAGTAAAGAATTCGAACAAGATGCTGCGTGCCTGCTGTACTCCAATTGATAACAATATGGAGATCACAACGCATGATACCGAAATTGTCAATGTACGCAGGTCTGTTATTGAGCTTATTCTGTCAAAACATCCTAACGAATGTCTGACATGCGGGCGCAATGGAAACTGTGAACTTCAGAAACTTGCAGCTGATTTTGGAATACGTCGTGAATCCTATACTGAATGCGTATCTGATCTTAAATGTGATTGCACGACAGGATCAATAGCGCTTGATCCGCGTAAATGCGTGTTGTGTGGCCGTTGTGTCAATGTTTGCCAGAATGTCCAGAACGTATGGGCGCTGTCCTTTATCGATCGTGGTATTGACACCCGCATTTCACCGGCAGGTGAGATCAATCTGGCGGAATCACCATGTGTTCGCTGTGGTCAGTGTTCTGCTCATTGTCCAACCGGAGCAATAGTTGAAAATGACGAAACACAGAAAGTATGGAATGCGCTTCAGAATCCTGATCTTTACTGTGCGGTACAGATTGCGCCGGCGGTACGTGTTGCAATAGGTGAAGCGTTTGGCTTTAAACCTGGCACTAATTTAACCAAGAAAATATATGCAGCATTGCGCAGGATGGGTTTTAAAGCTGTATTTGATACCAATTTCAGCGCAGATGTCACTATTGTTGAAGAGGGCACAGAATTTATTAATCGGTTTACAAAAGCACCGGATACACTGCCTTTAATTACGAGTTGCTGTCCGTCATGGGTTGACTTCATGGAGAAATATCATTTTGATCTTAAAGATAATTTCTCTACCTGCAAATCTCCCCAGGCAATGCTTGGTGCGCTTGCAAAGACCTATTTTACTGAAAAGAACGGCATCGATCAGAAAAAAATGTATATGGTGTCCATTATGCCATGTACTGCAAAAAAGTTTGAGATTAGTCGTTCCGGAGAAATGTATGCATCCGGAGTACAGGATGTTGATGTTGCGCTTACAACGAGAGAGCTTGCACGGATGATCAAACAGGCCGGTATTGATTTTGTCAATCTGCCCGATGAGGAATCTGATCATATCCTCGGTGAATATACTGGTGCAGGAACGATCTTCGGATATACCGGTGGTGTGATGGAGGCTGCTCTCCGTACCGCCTATAATCTGATGACCGGAGAAAAACTTGCTAACGTTGAAATTGAGGCAGTTCGCGGTCTTGATGGTGTCAAGGAGGGTGTTGTTGATGTCGGCGGGACAAAAGTACGGGTGGCTGTTGCCCATGGTCTCAAAAATGTCGAACATGTTCTTGAAAAAGTAAGGACTGCAAAAAAGGAAGGAAAGGAACTACCGTATCATTTTATCGAAGTGATGGCATGTCCGGGAGGTTGTGTCGGAGGTGGCGGCCAACCGTATGGGGTTACCGATGAGTTAAGAAAAGCCCGCACAGCAGGGCTATGCAGTGATGACAGAGATCAAAAGCTCCGTTACTCACACGAAAACCCGTTTGTAAAGAAACTGTACGAAGATTTTCTCGGTGAACCAAACGGCCACAAATCGCATCATCTGCTGCATACAAAATATTCAGCACGTCCTGAGTATCAGCGATGAGGAAGTGACGAGTGACCAGTGACTGGTGACGAGTTGGGAATATTTTCGAGCCCTTTAGGGCTTCTCAATGACTTTGTCACTCGTTACGCGTCACTTGTCACTTCTTCCCCCCTTCTTGCAAATTCCACAAAAAAAAGGTATACTATATGCATATAAATGTGCTGATTATGCATAATAATATCATATAAAAAGGGGGAGTCATGCGAACGACAGTCGATTTGCCTCAGGATTTACTGGATGAGGCGGTGAGTTTATCGAATATGAAAACGAAGACATCGGTGATTATCAGTGCATTGGAGGAATATGTACGCAGAAAAAAGATAGCAGGCATAAAGAAATATCGGGGTAAGATAGATTTGGGTATAGACCTTACTGTGCTTAGGAACAGAAAATGAAGGTGTTGGTTGATACATCAGTATGGATTGATTATTTCCGTGATGGTGATGCTGCAGATATGCTGGAGTATCTAATAGATGAAAGTCTTGTAGTAACCAATGATTTGATTTTGGCAGAAATGATGCCCCCGCTCTATCATAGAAAAGAAAACGAATTAATCTCACTATTAGAATGTCTTGAGTGTCAACACCTGAATATCGACTGGAAGACAATAATTCAAATGCAGGTACGCTGTATTTCAGAAGGTATAAATGGAATCGGAATCTCAGACCTTCTCATCGCCCAAAACGCAATTGATGCAAGTATTCCACTGTTTACGTTAGATAAGCATTTTAAGGGAATTGCCGAAAATTCGACGTTGAAACTTTATGAGGGGGGGGGAAGTGACGAGTGACACGTGACGAGTTGGGAATATTTTGAGCCCTTTAGGGCTTCTCAATGACTTGTCACTCGTTACGCGTCACTTGTCACTTCCTTCAAGTCACTGGTTACGCGTCACTCGTCACTTCTTCATCCTCCTTGCACAACCACACAACAAATCGTAGTTTTACAATAAGATGAGTTTTATTGGGTTCGATGGTAATAACATCCTTAACCTCAACCTTAACCTTAATCTGTATCTTAACCTCAACCATTCAGGGTCATACATAATGGGTCGTTTATTTAACATTGCTGGACCGTGTTTTGCTCGGGAACATTATATGTTGTCAGATATTGACAGAACACCTGGAGTACTGCAGTTATTTGAATCGAAGCAGTATTTTGTAATTCATGCTGCCCGTCAAACAGGAAAAACATCCCTTTTGAATGCACTTGAACAGAATTTAAATAAAAAGGGCGATTATGCAGTGTTGTATTGTTCACTTGAATCTGTTCAGGGTTTTGATAATCCATCAGAAGGAATACCTGCGATTGTAAGGTCAATACTTTTCCAGGCAAGGTTTCATCCATACTTTTCTGATGTTGTTAAGCCACAGCTTGATATTGAAGATTATAATAATGTTGTAAAAGAGTTATTGTATTATTATGCAAATGCGATTAATAAGCCTGTAATTATTCTGTTTGATGAAGCCGATTGTCTTTCAAGTCAGACGTTAATCACCTTTTTACGCCAGTTACGTGATGGGTACATTAACAGAGCAAGAGTTCCATTTCCTGTATCAATAGCACTTGTTGGAATGAGAGATATCAGGGATTATAAGGCAAAGATCCGTGATGGTTGTCAGACGCTTGGAAGTGCAAGCCCGTTTAATGTTATTACTGAATCTATGACAATAGGAAATTTTACCTTTGATGAGATAGCATTGTTGTATAAGCAGCATACGGATGATACCGGTCAGGTGTTTAATAATGACGCAATAGATAGTGTTAACTTCTGGACATCCGGGCAACCCTGGCTTGTTAATGCGGTTGCTCGTGAGTGTGTAGAGAAATTGTTGAACCGGGATTATTCAAAACCAATCACTGTTGAACTTGTCAATCAGGCAGTTGAAGTTTTAATAAAACGAAGGGATACACATATTGATAGTCTACTCGAACGATTGAAAGAAGAAAGGGTTCGGCGGGTTGTTGAGCCTGTTATTCTTGGCGAACAGTTGTCAATGGATTATCTCAGTGATGACCGCAAGTACTGTCTTGATCTTGGACTTGTCAAAGAAGAAAAGGGTGCACTGGTACCATCAAACCGTATTTACGCTGAGGTAATTCTCCGCACGTTGAGTTTTGGGCCGCAAACAGAGATGCAGATGATGATAACAGAGACTCCGTGGTTTAAAAATGGATCACTTGACATAAATGGACTTTTAAAAGGGTTTCAACAGTTCTGGCGTGAACATTCTGAAGCATATACAAATAAAGTAGTAATGTATCCTGAGGCTGCACCTCATATATTACTTCAGGCATTTCTTCAAAGGGTGATAAACGGCGGTGGGCAGATAATCCGTGAGTACGCACTCGGATCACTGCGTCTTGATCTCCTTGTTCTTTACAATAATGATAAATTTCCGATAGAGATAAAACTTGACTATCAGTTAAAATCCGACGCACCATTCAAGCAGCTTCTTTCCTATATGGACAAAACAGGAACAAAAGAAGGATGGCTCACAGTGTTCAGCCGTGATTCAAAAAAATCCTGGGATGGAAAAATCGGATGGGAGACTACTGAAATTGACGGTAAGGTAGTTCATCTGGTACGGCAGTAGGGGGGGGAAAGTGACGAGTGACATGTGACGAGTGACACGTTGGGAATCCCCGAAGCCCTTTAGGGCTTCTCAAGAACTCGTCACGTGTAACGCGTCACATGTCACTTCTTCAAGTCACTCGTTACGCGTCACTTGTCACGTCCGCCCTTTTAACGTATATTGTTCAATAGGTGAACATACGAATGTATCAAAAAGATAATCAAGGTGTTATTATAAGTGGTTGAGAATTTTTCTAATTCTGAAACAGTAGGTAGTGATCTGAACAGTTCTTCTCCTGGCTCTTCAGTTGTCACTCGTTACGTGTCACATGTCACTTCTTCCCCTGACTCGTCACTCGTTACGTGTCACTTGTCACATCCATCCAATCACGACTACCACGTTCTCAAAGAAATCGAAAAAAACCCATCACATACACAGCGCTCTCTCGCAGAAAAACTTGGTATTAGTCTCGGGAAAGTAAATTTCGTAATATCCGGATTGATAGAAAAAGGAATAATCAGAGTAAAGAAATTGAAGAATAATCCGGATAAAATCCGGTGGCAATATATTCTTACCTCAGAAGGAATAAAAGAGAAGGTAAGGATTACGAGGCACTATATGGAACGACGGCTAAGGGAGTTTGAAGTTCTCAAAGCGGAGATTGTCGAGTTAGAGAAGGAAGTGGGAATTGATAAGCAAGTTGAGATGTAGGTGCGGGCAGAGGATGACGAAAGTTGTAAAAATGTAGTGACACTCGGTGTCAAAACCAAGAAAGATCTTCGTACAAAAATGACTGATGAACTTATAGTAATAAAAGATGTTGCAAAGAAGTTGGATCTATTAGGAATACCTTATATGATTACGGGTTCAATTGCGATGAGTTTGTATATTGTTCCAAGAATGACAAGAGATATAGATCTTGTTGTAGAAATATCAACACAAGAAATAAAGAGTTTGATAGATCTTTTTACAAAGGATTACTATATTTCATCAGACAGTGTTCTTGATGCTGTAACAAATAAAAGAATGTTCAATGTTATACATAATGAGACGCTCGTTAAAGTTGATTTTATAATCAAGAAAGAGCACGCTTTTCGTGAGGTCGAATTTGAACGAAAGCGCAAAGTTACTATTGATTCGACAGATGTTTGGGTTGTAAGTATCGAGGATTTAATTTTGTCTAAGCTTATGTGGGCAAAAGATACCCGATCATCAATGCAGTTACAGGATATTGGATTGTTATTGGAAAGTGATTGTGATAAAAATTATATAAAAAACTGGGCAGTTAAATTAGGTATAGATAAATTCTTAGAAGAAGCAAGAAAAAGATGAATGAAGATACAGATATTGTAATCACTAAAATGATAAATGATAGGTTTAATCTTCTGACTCCCGAAGAGCGATTGCTTAAATGTTTTGGCATGTACGAAACAGCAAAAATGCTTATTATGTCATCTATTCCATCAAATATGAATGAAAAAGAAAAGAGACTGTTTTTTTTCAAGCGAATGCAAGGATTTGACCTGCCAGAGAAGGTAGATGATGGCAGAAAAACATTGTAGAGACACCCGGCAGTGCGTCTCAAAATCCTGTTGTACACAAAATCCTGATTCATAACAAATAACAGTCCATGTGTATCACACGGAGACACGAAGGTCGCGGAGAGAAAGAGATAAGAGAGATTAAGGATAAGGAGGAATGAACTCAATTTCTGCATATCCTCAACCTAAGTTTTGGACAATGGGCTTCTCTAAAACCCGTCACTCGTTACGTGTCATTTGTCACTTCCTCTTGCAGAGTATCCCTAAAAAAGGTATCTTTAAAGTATGCAAAAACGCACACCAGCCGAAAATTATAAACAGGTTATACTTTTACGCGAGATGGCGTTCAAACTGAAAATGGCGCAGGTTCGAAAAGTATATCCTGAATTGAGTGATGCTGAGGTAGAAAAAAAAGTAAAGAAGATTTTTCTCAATGCTTCAACCTGATCTGCTCTCTAATAGAGATTGATAACAAATAAAAGACAGTTCTCACACGGAGTGCACGGGGGAGTATTAAAAATGGGTTTATAGGTGCAGCAGAAGTTGTTTAAATCAAAAATAGTAAACTTTCTTTTTATTATTTTTCTTAATCTCCGTGAGCCCCGCGCCTCCGCGTGAGAGCTGTCTTCCAGAACAAAAGTACAATTATAACGGCTCGCAAATCGTATTTTAAAGGAATCGCAATTTTCTGGCGATGTGGTAAAGGTTAAGGCTAAGGAAGAAGAGATAATATTTCTGAATTTCCTTAATCTCAACCTTAATCTTGTCACGTGTCAATTCTTCAAAAGAAAGGGCCGAAAAATCATGAAAAAGTTAATATCAGAATATCGGTTTAGTAGTGATGATGAACCTGATGAGGAAATTTTAGGTCAGTTGATGCATGAAGTTGCTGTTGAGGCACAGAAAAAATCCGAGTTAGCAAAGAGTACACTGGATCAGGTGATTAATAACCAGGTAAATGAGGCGATGATAAGGGAAGGTTTTATTAAGAAATGAGGCCAAAATTAATTATTGTTGCTGGTCCAAATGGGTCTGGTAAAACCTCAGTTACACATAAAATATTGGCACATGAATGGATTGATGGTTGCATTTATGTAAATCCTGATAACATTGCAAAAGATACATTTGGAGATTGGAATTCACCAGAAGCAGTTCTAAAGGCTGCTGACTATGCACAACAACTTCGAATGGAATGCTTGCAAAAAAGGAAAAGTCTGTGTTTTGAAACTGTATTGTCTGCTCCAGATAAAATTAATTTTATAAGAATGGCAAAAGAAGCTGGTTTTTTTATTCGGTTATTTTTTGTTGGTACAGAAAGTCCAACGATTAATGCAAGCAGAATAGCAGCTCGTGTTATGGAGGGTGGACATGATGTTCCAATTAATAAAATTGTAAGTAGATATTCAAAGTCAATTGCAAATTGTTGCGTTGCAACACAGATTACAGATCGTTCATATATTTACGATAATTCAATTGATTATGCTGATCCAAAGTTGCTCTTTCGAACTATTGATGGCAAGATTGAGAAACTATACTCTACAATATCAAAATGGGCAGAACCAATATTTTTATCAGCAGGTATCGAAAAAAAATGAGGTAGGGGAATAATAATAAAACGTAGAGACGCTCGGCAGTGCGTCTCAAAATATGGGTGAACACAAAATATCGATTCATAACAAATAGCAGACAGTGTATATCACGCGGAGGCGCGGAGCTCGCGGAGAGGCAGAAGAGACTAAGACCAAGGTTAAGGAAGCAGATAAAAGAACACAAATTTCTGTACTTCCTCAATATCAGCAAAAATCTCAACCTGTTTTTTTCTATAAACTCTTGTAGCTAGTACATGAGGATAGTATATTTGTTCAAGCTGTGAACAGAGCTATAAGACTGGTTAGGAAGGAAAATAAGATGAAGAAGGACAGGATTGTTAAGATGAATAAAAATATTGGCATTTCAGCCCTCAATCTTCTTACCCTTCCTCTCCTTCCACCTCTTCTTCAATCATGAATTCTTTTAAAGAAATGCCTGTATGTCTAAGCAATTGGGATTAAGCTATAATAAAGCAGTGAAAGAGATACTTATACATTCGTTGATAACGGATAAAAAAACAGAAAAGCGAAAGTCTTTTGCTGAATTGTTTGGTAAGTGGACTCAGAAGGAATATGTAGAGTTTAATAAAAGAATAGAAGATCTGGGAAGAGATAAGAAAGATCAAGATTGAGGTTAAGTCTGAGGTTGAACTTTTCTTCTTTACCATAATCTCAACTTCAGTCTGGTTTTTAAAGAAGAGGAGTGCAAATGTGACAAAATTAGATTCTTTCTTCTCAATCTTAACCTTAATCTCAACCTATTAATTATGATAGTTTCTTTTGAAGAAATGCCTGTATGGCAAAAGTCGATGGATCTTGCGGTCGCGATTCACAGTTTGACTTCTGAATTGCCAAGATCTGAGGATTATGGGTTGACATCGCAGATACGAAGGGCTGCACTTTCAATATCAGACAATATTGCAGAGGGATTCGGCCGTGGACATGCTAACGATA
The DNA here is from genome assembly GCA_012513915.1 of Fibrobacter sp. Taxonomy (GTDB): domain Bacteria; phylum Fibrobacterota; class Chitinivibrionia; order Chitinivibrionales; family Chitinispirillaceae; genus JAAZBG01. Next base: position 6,715 of record JAAZBG010000065.1, on the reverse strand, counting down.
AGTGTATGTTCTATATAATAGCCCGAGGTTCATCACATGAAGTTAAAAGCCAACTGATTTATGGCAAACGGGTGAAATATTTTACAGAAGAGATAACAGACTTATACCTAAGTAATTGCAATGAAATTATATTTGAACTGAATAAGTTAATTAGAGCAGTGAGGAAGAGAGATTAAGGTCGAGGCTGAGATTGAGGAAGAGTTAAGAAATGCTTTTTTCTTCTCAGCCTTAACCTCAATCTTAATCTGTTTTAAATATGAGCGAACAAAATAATAAACAATTACTTCCAAATAGAACAACAGAAGAGATATCTTCCAGTTCTTCTCAACTAATACCTAAAACTCAACCTGATTGTTCCTTTTCTTCTCAACCTCAATCTCAATCTCAATCTGGTTTCACTGACCCCGATGAAATCAACCTCCTCGAGTACATCTACGTGCTTGTAAAGAATAAATGGTGGATTATTGGTGCTGCAGTTTTTGGTCTTGTACTTGGGTATGGACTTGCATTGAAAAAAGGTCCACGATATGTTGCTGAAGCAGTGATTGCTGCTAAAGAGAATGAAAACAGTAAAACCCCCAACCTCTCAAGTTTTGGTGCATTAAGCGGGCTTGTAGCGAGTCAGCTTAACATTAGCGCTAATCCGGGCTTGGACAAGATCGATTTGATTTTGGGGAGCCGGAAATTTAATGCTGAATTGATTGAAAAATATGATCTCCTTCCGATGTTAACAAAAGTACAAAGTCCTAATGTTTATGCAAAGTGGTTTGATACTACTAAAAATGCATGGAATGACAGTTTTGTTAAACCGAACCTCTTGCTTGTCGGGGCAGGATTAAGCGGTGGTATACTTAAAAAAGAGATCAATAAAAACAATACAATGACCATTAAAATCGAATGTAAAGATTCAACATTCAGTGATACGCTTCTTGCAAAATATCTTGAGTATTTAAATGCTTACATAAAGACATCTGTTCAGAATGACGCTCGGGAAAATGTTTCCTATCTTGAAACACAAATTATGACCGTTGTAGACCCATTACTTCGTGAAAAAATTCAGACACTGATTGCGAATGAACTTGAAAAAGAGATGATGGTCAGTAAAGAGGCATTTAAGGTGGTTGATCCACCGATACGGTCTTTGCAATTTAAACAGAAAAAGTTGTTTCCAATAGTATTTGGAGCTGGATTATCTTTTCTTGTTGTTCTGCTGGTAATTATTGCCCATGCGTTAGCAACAGGTCAAAAAACCGAGGAAGATCGTGTATTGATAAGAAAGATAAGGAAAAGCTTGTTTTAGAAGCGGTTAGCTGTTAGCATATAGCAATTAGCTAAAAGCTAAAACCAAACAGCTAAAAGCTTAAAGCAATAGGAGCATATATGGAAGCACTAGAATTTACAACCCACTCTGATGGTGATATTATTCGAATTCCCCCTGGGCATCAGGAGTTATTAAATAAGGATCTTCGTGTGATTATTCTCTATAGTGAATCAAGGCAGGTGATTTCCAGGCAGGGGCAATTTAATTCAATTCAATTGAAAACAAAAAATTTTAAGTTCTCCAGAGATGAAGCAAATGAGCGATAAGGCGTTTTTAGATACAAATATCCTGATTTATGCTTATTCTGAAGATGAAAAAAGCAAAGCACTCTGTGCACGGAAATTATTTACTTTAAATGTTATTGTTAGTACTCAGTGCATTTCTGAATTATCAAATGTTTTAATTCGAAAGTTTGGCAGAAGTAGCTCCGAAACGGCAGATGTTATTCATGAAATAACATCCATAGTTTCAGTGGCCGTAATTACTTTAGATACTATCAGAGAAGCACTGAAATTGTCTCAAAAGTACAGCTATAGTTTTTACGATAGTCAAATTATTGCATCTGCATTGGAAAACAATTGTAGGACAATTTTCACTGAAGATATGCATAATGATCAAATAATTGAAGGATTTCTAAAGTTACGGAATCCATTTTTGTAATAAGGGCTTTTAGATAACAGCGAACAGCAAATAGCTAAAAGCTAAAACCTTAAACCACAAACAGTAAAGGAAAAACTGTTGCGAATTGATTGTTAAAAGGCCAACAACCAACAGCCAACAGCCTTTCTTATGGCAAATCCTATTAAAATTTCTTCTACAGTAGAAACCATTGAACAGTTTGGTGATGGTGTTTATAAAGTTACTCTTGTACCATCAAAACGACTACCCCGGTTTAAGGCTGGTCAGTTTTTACATCTTACTGTTGACGCATATGATCCACAGGGTGGCTGGTGGCCTGAATCCCGTGTCTTTTCTATAGCATCACACCCGACAGACGAACATGTTGAAATAGTGTATAGTGTGAAGGGTATTTACACAAACAAGATGAGAGAGTATTTGGAACCGGGAAAAGAAGTATGGTTAAAATTGCCATATGGAGATTTTTCAGTGCAATCTGTTCTTTCAGATAGTCAGGATGTAATTCTTGTTGCTGGAGGAACAGGCGTATCACCATATATACCTTTTGTAAAAAAAGAAATAGCAGCTTTTTCACAGCAGAATGTCAAGCTTATTTATGGTATTAGAAAGGTTGAAAATTTACTATTTAAAGAAGTTTTTGAAAACGCAATTCGGGATTCATTAAAGTTTACAATGGATTTATTTGTTGAGCAGACCGAAATTCCAAAACTTGTAAATGGCGCTGCACAGTTTGAAGGTATTATACAATTGGATCATTTGTATGCTGTTTCAAAAGCATATACAAAACCTATATATTTTCTTTCTGGCCCTCCAAAAATGATTAATTATTTCAAAGCTGGTCTGATTGAAAGAGGCATTGATTCGAACCATATTAAAATTGACGCATGGGAGTAGGTAGGGGGAGGAGGCTGTTGGCTTTTAGCTTTTCGCCATTAGCTTAATGCAAACAGCCAAAACCGAAATGCGAAATGCGAATAGCCAATAGCTAACAGCGAGTATCAACATGCGAAACTTTCGAGAACTGATTATATGGAAAGATGCGATACAGATAGTAAAGAAGGTTTATTCGATAAACAAGCTGCTGCCGCAAAGTGAAAAATATGGTCTTTCAAGTCAAATATGCCGTGCTGCAGTATCAATACCATCAAATATTGCCGAAGGATGTAGTCGAAATAGCCAGAAAGATTTTAAACATTTTCTCGAAATTTCACTTGGATCAGCATTTGAGTTAGAAACGCAAGTACTTATTATTAGTGAATTAGATATGATACAAGAAATTAGAATTACTGAATTAATAGAAGGTTTGCATAAGTTGCAGGCACAGATTAATTCGTTGATTAATAAAGTAAAGTAATTGGTTGTTCGCTATTGGCTGTTGGGTGCTGGGTAGGAATGAGAAGAAGGCTTTTAGCTATTGGCAGTTGGCTGTTGGCTAATACCGACAAGCGAAAAGCAAATAGCAAGGATCTAATGGCAGTTTGCTTTTGGCCGTTAGCTCTTGGCTAATACCGAATACCGAAAAGCGAAAAGCAAAAAAAGCTAGTTAAGAAGGCCATTAGCTATTAGGTATTGGCTAAAAGCAAACAGCGAACAGCCAACAGCGAGACGCCAAAAAGAGAAAGGTATATATGAGCATAGATTCATCTCAAATTCGTAATGAAATTTTAGCATTAGTTAAAGAATATCAAAAGGTTAAATTTGAAAAGAAACCCTTTGTACCTGGAGAAACTCCCGTAAGGTATGCAGGTCGTGTTTTCGATGACAAGGAAATGGTTTCACTTGTTGATTCATGTCTCGATTTTTGGCTTACATCAGGTCGGTTTTCTGAAGAATTTGAATCTGAGTTTGCATCAATGCTGGATCTGGAATTTGCAATGCTTGTCAATTCCGGATCATCCGCAAATTTATGTGCATTCACTGCGCTTACATCACATTTACTTGGTGAAAAACGATTAAAACCAGGTGATGAAGTCATTTCTGTTGCCGCGGGTTTTCCTACAACTGTTAATCCGATTATTCAAAACAGTATGATACCGGTTTTTGTAGATGTCGATTTTGGCACCTATAATGTAAATATTCAACAACTGCAGAACGCAGTAGGACCAAAAACGCGGGCTATTTTTCTGGCTCATACGCTTGGAAATCCATACAATCTTGATGCGATTATGAAAATTGTTAAAGAAAAAGACCTTTGGCTTATTGAAGATTGTTGTGATGCTCTTGGCTCAACATATGATGGGAAAAAGCTAGGTACTTTTGGACACGTTGCAAGTTTTTCTTTTTATCCGGCTCATCATATTACTATGGGTGAGGGTGGTGCTGTCGCAACAAACGATTCAATTATTGCCAGGGCGGTAAAATCGTTTAGAGATTGGGGAAGAGATTGCTATTGTAATGGTGGAGAAAATAATACCTGTGGAAAGCGGTTTACCGGGAAATACGGCGATCTGCCGGCAGGGTATGATCATAAATACGTGTACTCTCATATCGGCTATAACTTGAAAGTAACTGATATGCAGGCTGCTATTGGTGTCGAACAGCTTAAAAAACTTCCTGAGTTCTGTGAAAAAAGAAGAAACAACTTCAAATTTTGGACTGAGTGTTTCAAGAAATGGGAAGATAAATTCATTCTTCCATTTGCAACAGAAAAGGCTGATCCTGCATGGTTTGCATACCCAGTTACCGTAAAAGAAAATGCAGGATTTAGTAGAACTGAATTGACAAATTTTCTTGACATGAACAAAATAGAAACAAGAAACCTTTTTGCCGGTAATATGTTAAAGCAGCCGGGATATCTTAATATTCAAAAGCGCGTTGCATCAACTTTAGTAAATACAGATTTAATCATGAATAATACTTTCTTCCTTGGAACATTTCCTGGGCTCACAGAAGAGCAGATTAAATATACAGGAAATGTAATAGAAAAATTTCTCGCAATAAAAAGGGGTAGGGTATGAAAGTTGTAATTTTAGCGGGAGGTTTTGGAACTCGTTTAAGTGAAGAGACTGTAAATATTCCAAAGCCAATGGTAAGAATAGGTGATAAGCCTATTCTTTGGCACATTATGAAAACGTACGCACATTATGGCTTTAATGAGTTTATTATCTGTTTAGGATATAAAGGCTATGTGATAAAGGAATATTTTGCAAATTATTTTTTACATAATAGCGATGTGTCAATTGACATAAAAAATAATTCTATTGAAGTACACAATAATACTGCAGAGCCATGGAAAGTCACACTCGTCGAAACAGGTCAGAATACGATGACTGGTGGACGTGTCAAGCGAATTGAACCCTATACAAAAGGGATGCCTTTCATGCTGACTTACGGGGATGGGGTTGCAGATATTGATATTAGTAATTTGGTAGAGTTCCATAAGACAAATAAAAAACTTTTAACAGTAACAGCCCACAAACCACAAGGTAAATTTGGTTCACTGCAAATAGGAGAAAATAGTGAAGTTTTAAGCTTTACTGAAAAACCTGCGGGAGATGGTATGTGGATCAATGCTGGATTTTTTATATGCCAACCAGAGGTATTTAGTTATCTTAAAGAAGGTGATAGTACGGTCTTCGAACGTGCACCTTTAGAAAATATAGCTAGTGAAGGTAATATGGTCGCCTATAAACATTCTGGGTTCTGGAAACCTATGGATACTCTACGGGATAATATAGAATTGAACGCGATGTGGAATGCCAATAAGGCCCCCTGGATGGTATGGTAGTATGGAATTGTTCAATAATTGTTATCGCGGAAAGAATGTGTTGGTCACTGGTCATACAGGATTTAAAGGATCGTGGCTTTCAATATGGCTCCATGAACTAGGTGCTAATGTAATTGGGTTCGCCCTGGATCCATCTACTTCCAGAGATAATTTTGTCCTTTCAAAACTAACTAATAAAATCATTGATATTCGTGGTGATATAAGAGATAAAACTCAATTAGGTAATTTGTTTTCAACTTACAATCCAGAAATCGTGTTTCATCTCGCAGCTCAGCCATTAGTTCGTCTTTCTTATGAAATTCCTGTAGATACTTATGAGATTAATCTTATGGGTACGCTTAATATAATGGAATGCATAAGAAAATCACCTTCCACAACCCTTGGAATATTGATTACTACCGACAAATGCTACGAGAACAAAGAGCAGATATGGGGTTATCGTGAGAATGAGCAGATGGGTGGATATGATCCATATAGCTCTTCTAAAGGAGCTTGTGAGATTGCAATTAATTCCTGGAGACACTCGTTTTTTAATGTTGAAAAACATGCAATTCATGGAAAATCAATCGCAAGTGTCAGGGCTGGAAATGTAATTGGGGGTGGTGATTGGGCTGTTGATCGTATAATTCCGGATTGTATACGGGCTTTGGAAGCTAACAAAGAAATCGAAATACGTAACCCACAATCAATCAGGCCATGGGAGCATGTGTTAGAGCCATTGAGTGGGTATTTACTTTTAGGTCAAAAAATGATGGAAAATCCAACCAGGTTTTCTGGTGGGTGGAATTTTGGACCCTCACTTGATTCCGTTATTTCAGTTTGGAATATTGCGCAAAAGGTGGTTAAGTACTATGGTACTGGTAAGTTGAAGGATTGCTCTAATTCTTATGCATTGCATGAAGCTAAGTTGCTTTCACTTGACATTGCAAAGGCGCGTTTCGAATTGGGATGGAAGCCTACATTGGATATTAATGAAACAATCGATTTGACCGTAGATTGGTATAAAAAATATTTAGTGGAAGATGTTT
>JAAZBG010000064.1 GCA_012513915.1 Fibrobacter sp. | reverse complement strand
TCAAGATTTCCGGTAGGTTCATCAGCAAGAATCAGTGCCGGATCGTTGAATAGTGCCCGTGCAAGCGCAATCCTCTGACGTTCCCCGCCGCTAAGCTCTGACGGAAAATGGCCCATACGGTTTGATAATCCAAAAATATCAAGCAACTCCCTGCCACGTTTATTGCAGGCTTCCCTGTCTTTACCGGCAATAAGCCCGGGTATCAGGACATTTTCAAGCGCGGTAAAATCCGGTAACAGATGATGAAACTGGAAAACGAATCCAATGTGTTGATTTCTGAACGCTGCAAGTTTCTTCGCAGACATTGACCGCAGATCATTACCAAGCACCGAAACGCTGCCAGCATTAAAACTGTCAAGACCACCCAGGATCTGCAGCAGCGTTGTTTTACCAGCGCCGCTAATTCCGACAAGTGCGATCATGTCACCACGATAGACATCAAAGGAAACATCCTTGAGAACATCAAATTTCCCGTTGTCATCCGTAAATGTTTTCTTAAGATGCTCTACACAAACTATTTGTTCAGGCATGTATTGTTTCCTGTTTCTTTAAGATGCCATTGAATGGCACCTTTTGTATTAAAGAATACCAATTTTCCACCTTCCGCTCTTACTCATACCGGATTGATTCTGCCGGCAGCAATACCGATGCGCGCCATGCAGGGTATATAGTCGCAACCCAGCAGATTACATTTGCCGCAATATAAACAGAAATAACATCGAGCGGTCTCAGAAGCACTGGTAACGTATTAATAAAATACAGATCACCGGGTATAGGAATCAGATGATATTTATATTGTATAAAACAAAGCAGTACACCAAGTGCAACACCAATTGTCGATCCGATAAATCCAATGACAATTCCGTTAAACATAAACACTCTCATGACCGCTCCGGAACGGGCTCCCATGCTCATAAGTATTCCAATCTCACGGCGTTTCTCAAGAATCATCATTATAAGTGATGAAATAATATTAAACGCAGCAACAACCATAATTAACGAAATAACAATAAAAATGATCAGTTTTTCAAGCTTCATCCATTGAAACAGCGATTTATTCTGCGCCTGCCAGTCCATTGACCGGTATGGATATCCACCAAGATACTCGCGCAGATCAATTACAATCTTATCTGCATTGAACATGTCATCAGTGCGGATATGAATTCCCTCAACACCATTATAATTAAGCATTGTCTGTGCTGACTTTATTGAAATGTAAACAAGGTTAAGATCATACTCATACATGCCGGTTTCAAAGACGCCGGAAACAGTAAAGCGCCCCATTTTGGCCACCGGGTCATCCTGACCATCAACGGCAACAAGACTCATAAGCACAATCTCTGATCCCTCACGAATACCCATTTTATTTGCAAGCCCGGTACCAATAAGAATACCCGGGAATTTACGTTCGCGAAGTGATACCACACTATCAAGTTCAAATTTGCCGAATTTAATCGATTTGGACAGATCAGTTACAGTTTTGTCGAGAGAATCATCAATACCGTTGATGACTACACCCTCCTGAACTCTGTCATGCTCAACGCCACCTTTACCTGTAATAAAAGGTGATGCACCGGTTACATGAGGATGTTTGAGAATTTCAGCACGGAGTGAATCATAGTTCTCAACAGGAACACCATGATATTTCAGTATGCTTGCATGTGCAAATGTACCGACAATCCGGTCACGAACCTCTTTTTCAAATCCGTTTGCAATTGATAATGCAACAATAAGCACAAAACTACCGACACAAACACCGATTGCAGAGATATAGGTTATCAGTGAGATAAAACCAATTTTCCGTTTACCTCTAAGATACCTGAGCGCTACAAACCATTCCATTGATGCCACGGGAGAATTTCCTGTCTGTGAAGAAGAAAAGTGCCTCACCCCCCAACCCCCTCTCCACAAGTGTAGAGGGGGAGCAAAAATTCTTACCCCCCCCTCTACGCTTGCGGAGAGGGGGGCTGGGGGGGTGAGGCCGTATTATTATTCCGGACGCATTAGCGGGAACAGTACAACATCACGCAGCGTTGATGCATTCGTGAGCAGTGCTATGATTCTGTCAATTCCCATTCCCCATCCGCTGATCGGCGGCATTCCGAATTCCATACACTGCAGAAAATCGTTATCAACGTCCATGGTTTCCTTATCGCCATGTGCACGGGCCTCAGCCTGTTGTTTAAAACGCTCAGTCTGATCAACCGGATCAACAAGTTCGGAATAGGCGTTTACAACCTCCCAGCCGTTGATAACAAGCTGAAAACGATCTACTGTTAACGGATTGGAATCATTTTTACGTGCGAGCGGTGACAGATCCAGCGGATGTCCGGTGATAAATGTCGGCTTGATAAGTTGCGGACGAGATACTTTCTTGTAAAGAAGATCGATCAGTGTTCCACGACCTGCACTTGCAATCTCGACATCAGTTTCGAACCGTATCCCCTGCCTGTCAATCTCTTTCAAGAGTGCTTCGCGGGTATCAAATTTGTCAATGTCAACACCGCAATCTTTCATAATCAGTTCTCTGAACGTATACCGGGGCCACTCCCCACTGAAATCAATCCCGGTACCTTCATAGGTAACTGTCAAACCGCCGTTAACTGTCTGAAGCAGATGTTTGAACAGTGCTTCAGTAAAGTTCATATTATCCACATAGTTCCAGTATGCACAATAATATTCAAGCAGAGTAAAATCAGGCAGGTGTGATGCATCCATACCTTCGTTTCTGAATGAACGGGCAAATTCGTAAACGCGGTCAAACCCACCCGCTATCGCACGTTTCAAATACGTTTCCGGTGCAATTCGCAGATAAATATCGATGTCAAGTGCATTGTGATGTGTTAAAAACGGACGCGCAAGCGCACCGGTTGCTTTATTGGTCAATACCGGTGTGTCAATTTCCGTGAATCCGTTATCGTCAAGATAATTTCGTATTGTACGAATAATCTGTGTACGTTTGATAAAACGGATCCGGGATTCCTCTGATGAAATAAGATCAAGATAGCGCTTTCTTAAACGGATTTCAGGATCGGAAATGCCATGCCACTTTTCCGGGAGCGGACGAAGTGTCTTTGTAAGAAATGTAAAGTTATCAATATCAATTGTCTTCTCACCGGTCTTTGTTGTAATCACTTCACCTTCAATACCGATAAAATCACCAAGGTCAATAAGACGTTTGAATTCCTCGAACTTCTTATCCCCGATTTTATTCTTCTGAACCGCAAACTGCACTTTCCCATCAACGTCATAAAGATGACCAAATGCCAGTTTCCCGAAATACCTGAGAGAAATGATACGTCCTGCAACTTTTACCCCTTTGACGCCATCAGCTAAAACAGCAGCTTCGGCCAAACGATAATTTCTGTCAAAACGCTCTGCATACGGATGATATCCGGCCTCCCGAAGCTGCGAAACCTTCTCAAGCCGTATCTTCATCTGCTCATTCATCTGTTCAACTGAATTCAAATCACCTTGTGTTTCCACCAACTCAAACTCCATTAAAATATGTATAAATTATTAATAATCAATTGATTTAAAAAAAAAAATGATGCTGTTAATAGGGTCACAACACCGTTCAGAAACATTCTGAATCTGTAGAAAATACTTAATACTTGGTGATGGATTACTAAGAATCTTAAAAAAAGGATAAAAAAGTTGGGCGTGATAAGTGATTCGGGGGTTTGAGAAAGAGATTATGTCCGAAAGAATGTGGTACGCTTGAAGTTACAGAAATGTGTTTTTGAACAAAATTGATACATACAAAGATTATTTGATACATTATCAGATACGACTTCAGGGATTGAGCATCTGAAAGTGATGTTATGATATCCGTTACCGGTCAAGCCTGGCCGCAGCACCCTGACCAATCTTCTCAATCACCTTAAAGCCAATAACCGCACACGATGTCGCCACGTTCATGGAGTTTTTGAATCCGTAAAGCGGGATCTCTATCAGATTGTCACATATATCAAGTACGTCTTTATGTACTCCGAGCGCCTCGTTGCCGAAAACAAGCCCGAGCGGTGATGGATAGGTTGTTTCAGTGTATATCTTTGATGTCGTCGTTGTTTCTGCAGCCCATACCGGAACATTTTGATTTTGTAAATATTTGACAGCATCTACCGTTTTCTCAAAATGCATCCAGGGAACATAATCAATTGTGCCCAGTGATGTCTTCGCGAGTTTGATATGCGGTGGGTGTGCAGTGTAACCACACAGAAAAAGACCACTCACCCTCAGGGTATCACATAACCGGAAAATGGAACCGACATTGAACGCACTTCGTAAATTATCAAGTATGATATACAACGGATTTTTCGGTAGCGCTTTATAGGCATCGATACTTATTGCTGCATCAAATTTACGTACCTCCATCATGGTGGTTTCAATGTCACCTATTTTCAGTTTACCCCTGCCACCCATTTTTTCCTCATCTCTGCCCAAATCAGTAAAAGCGCACCAGCAAGGAACAGTACCGAAACTGATGACATCCCGATTCTTGACGCAAGTGTCGACTCAACCCCGGCCTTATGCGTAACGTACGCAACAATACCGACAACCGCTGGTCCGATTATTACCGCAAATCTGCTCATGACATTATAAAATCCAAAATATTCCGCACTTTCCGATGCAGGAATCATTTTTGCATAATATGATCTGCTTAAAGCCTGAATTCCACCCTGCGCAAGTCCGCTTAATGCTGCAAGTATAATAAAATGAAGTTCGGTCTTAAGAATAATTGATCCGACACCAGATACCAATATGTAAATACCTAAGCCGACAAGTATCATGACAAATGCACCAACTTTACGCGAAAAATATCCGAACAGCAGTGATGATGGAAACGCGACAAACTGAACACATATTAATGCGATCATTAGTGACTTCGTTGTAATTCCAATTGCCATTCCAAAATCCACCGACATCAGCACAAAAGTATTAAGACCATCAATGTATAACCAGTAGGAAATTAAAAAAAGAAGCAGTGTTGGATTGTCGAGTATTTTACGAGTGGTTTGCCTGAGATTCTGAAGACTTCCGCGTAGTATCGGTAAAAACCCGGTGGTTTCAGAATAGATTTTTTCTTTAACAAACAAAATTATCGGTTGTGAAAAAACAAGCCACCATAGTGCCGCAGTCAGAAATGATATTCTTACCGCATCAGCAACACTGTTAAGTCCAAACGCTTCTGGATAACTTACCATCATGACATTAAACAAAAATAAGACACCGCAGCCGAGATACCCTATTCCGTAACCCCGTGCGCTTACCATATCCATTGAATCTTTTTCGCAGATATCAACAAGCAGCGAATCATAAAACAGATTCCCGCTGTTATAGGCAACGCTTGCGATTGCAAAAATGACCAGTGCCGCGATCCATTGTCCCTGACCAATGAAAAACAGTATGCCCGATGATGACACTCCGACAATCATGAAAAAAACAAGAAATTTCTTTTTAGCCCGCCCGGCATCAGCAACAGCACCCATCAGTGGTGATAAAACAGCAACAATCAGACCAGCAACAGCATTGCCAAACCCAAGCCTTGCAGTACTGATCGTCGGTTCAACACCCGCAGACCAGAATGTCTTGAAAAAAACCGGGAAAAATCCAGCCATAACGGTTAGCGCAAATGCTGAATTTGCCCAATCGTAAAGACACCATGCAAAGATCTGTTTTTTATCATTTGCCATCAGGTCTTCTTTTCTTTCTTCTCAGCAGCAGGAAACAGCACATTATTCAAAATCAACCGGTAACCGGGAGAATTCCGGTGAAGTTCAAGCATCGTCGGCTTGTCCCCTACCGCATGACTGACATCCTCAGGATCATGGCCGCCAAGATAGGCAAACTCACCTTTACCTACAAGCCCATGGATATAATTTACCATTGACGTTCCAGGGATCTCCCCAAGGATTATGACACTTTTCTTAATCACTTTTCTATTAAATGATGTCAATAATCCATGATACCCTTTTATGGTGCTCCGGTGATTCTGCACGAGCATTGATGGCACCGGGTCAAGCTTTGCGCTGAAATCAAACAGCGTAAAATCCTTTGCATCAATACGCAGCGGTGTATTTACCATGTTGACATCGATGTTGTCAAAATATGACTCAAGTGGATTTGTCTGAATGGTAAAATTTTCAAATGCCATGCAATTATCAAAATTCAGTTTCAGTTTGTAATCAGGGTCAACGCCGTCTCCATCATATACCTTATCAACAATATCCGTTCCAAGTGCTGCAAGCGCAATCTCGAGCGTATTGGTTGCACTGCACATTGCAAAGAGAAATCCACCATTCTCAACATAGTTCCGGATCGCAAGTGCGACTGCCTTTTTGCAATCACTCACCTTGGAAAATCCAAGCTCCTTTGATGCCTTCTCCATATCAAGTTTATTCTGCTGATACCAGGTTGCGCGGGAAAATCCATTATAAAATTTACTATACTGACCGGTAAAGTCCTCATGATGCAAATGAAGCCAGTCATATTGTATCAATTTACCGGTAATTACTTCTTTATCGTAAATCTTATCATAGGGAATTTCTGCATAGCTGAGTGCGAGTGTTACAGCGTCATCCCAGGGAAGTTTATTTGGTGGTGTATACACAGCAATTTTCGGCGGCTTTTCAAGTGTCACTTTTTCCATATTGTTTTCATTAATAGTGACAAGTATTTGTGCCCAACTGTCTGAGTTGACATATTGTGATGACACACCGGCACTGCGGATAACAAGCTCAAGACTCTTTGGGATTTCACAGGCAAACGAACCACCACGGTAATTCAGCAGCCAGTATACTTTCTGATGTGCAAGCAGCAGTTTGTAAACAGCACCGTACGCTTTGAGATGATCGGACTGGGTGTCATCCATCGGAATCAGCAGCATCGCCTTTGCAGGCGATGCTGCCATGAAAAAAAACAGTATAATAAGACACAGCGCTCGATTGATCATATTGTATCTTACCATACTCATCAGTTAAACTTTGCCGTTTTCAAATGAAGTTCTTTAAGCTGATGCTCTGTCACTTCAGCAGGCGCCTTCATCATCAGGTCCTGTGCCTTCTGGTTCATCGGGAATGCAACGACCTCGCGGATATTTGGTTCATCAGCAAGGATCATTACCATTCTATCAACTCCCGGAGCAATGCCACCGTGTGGTGGCGCACCATATTTGAACGCATTGATCATACCGGCAAACTGTTCATCAACAACACTCTTGTCGTAACCGGCGATTTCAAACGCCTTGTACATTACTTCCGGCTGATGATTACGGATTGCACCGCTTGACAATTCAATACCGTTACAAACGATATCATACTGATACGCAAGAATATCAAGCGGGTCTTTATTGACAAGTGCATCCATGCCACCCTGCGGCATCGAAAACGGATTATGGGAAAAGTCAACGCGCTTATGTTCCTCGTTCCATTCATACATCGGGAAATCAGTTATCCAGCAGAAACGATAGGTATCTTTCTCGATAAGATTAAGATCGGTACCAAGTTTTGTACGGATTTCACCGGCAATTTTATTCGCCCGTTTGACATCATTACAAACAAAAAATGCGACATCACCATTGTCCATTTTAAGTTCAGACTTAAGCTGTGCCATCTTTGCCTCATCAAGAAACTTGGCAATCGGACCCTTGACTGCATTATCATTCCACACAAGATATGCAAGTCCCTGTGAACCAACCGACTGTGCAAACTCTACCATTCTATCAAAGAATGCTCTTGGCTGTGATGCACATCCCTTGACAGGAATAGCACGCACGACACCACCCTGTGCAACGGTCTGGCTGAATACCTTAAAACCACTTTCAAGGAAAATTGACGACACATCCTGAACTTCAAGAGGATTTCTCAGATCGGGTTTATCACACCCGTATTTGAGCATTGATTCACGATATGGAATACGACGGAATGGCGGTTTATCGAATTTCTTTGTTGCGAATTTGTCAAATGTACTATCAAGCACCTCTTCAACAACCTTGAAAATATCCTCCTGCGTAACAAAGCTCATCTCAATATCAAGCTGATAAAATTCACCGGGGGAACGGTCTGCCCTCGCATCTTCATCACGGAAACAGGGAGCGATCTGGAAATAGCGGTCAAATCCAGCAACCATCAGAAGCTGCTTGAACTGTTGAGGTGCCTGCGGCAGCGCATAGAATTTGCCTGGATGCAAACGTGATGGAACCAGAAAATCACGGGCACCTTCCGGAGAAGAACTTGTCAATATAGGAGTCTGAAATTCGTTAAATCCTTTATCAGTCATTACGCGGCGAAGATGTGCTATCACCTGAGAACGAAGAAGAATGTTCTGGTGCAGCTTCGTTTTTCTCAGATCAAGATACCGGTAGGTCAGGCGCATCTCTTCCGGTGCAGCATCTTCGGGAAAAATAGAAAACGGTGTAATCTCACTCTTTCCAAGCACTTCATACGATGTTGCAACGAGTTCAATTTCTCCGGTTGGAAGACGATCGTTGATCGTTTCTGCAGATCTTGCAGCAATAACACCATCAAAGCGAACAACTGTTTCCTTGTGAAGATGCTCAACGTCCTTCTGGAAATCCTTATCCTGATGAATCACTACCTGTGTTAATCCGTAATGATCACGCAGATCAATAAAAAGCACACCGCCATGATCACGACGGTTGTTGATCCACCCGCTTATTCGAACAGTCTCACCAACATTTGACTTACGAAGCTCATTACAGGTATGAGTTCTGTAAATATGCGTTACCTGATTTTCCTTCAATTCTGCCACACTCGATTCCTTGTTCTGATATGAATACTTATATTTTTTTCTTACCGATACTACAGCGTAAGCAGCTGTAACATAATGATACTTAAGCTTATTATAACCAACACACCCTGAGGCAGTTGTCCAAAACATTCAGTGTATATAGATCATAGAAAATATATTCGGATACTGCAAAATCCTACAGACATATTATGAATGGGAGGTGTGATTGAGCGAACCGTAAGCATTCCTGGTTGCTCTGTTAACGCAGAAGGAAAGACCATTTTACCCATCGACAGAAACATACGCAACAGTCGTCCCGCTTGCTTCATGCCAATTCTTTTGATTGAATCATTTTTCGCGTGGTGGTATAATCTTAAGAAGTGTAAAATAGGAAGATTATGATAGACGAACATGAAATAAAAGCGAAAATTCAGTCAGAATTGGATCGTATCCGGTCTCAGACACAACGTATTGTCGAAAAGCAGCTTACTTTGGATGAAATTTTTAAACTTCACCTAAGCCAGCTCCTTTTTGAAAATACCTCCGATGGGATCCTGATAACCGATAGTTCATTCACAATCCTGAAGGTCAATGCAAGTTTCACAACGATAACAGGATACAATCAGGAGGATGTTGTCGGGAAAAATGCATCTGTTCTTAAAAGTGGTAAACATGAAGATGTATTTTATCAGGAACTCAGTGAGTCTTTGATAAAAACGGGCAAATGGTGCGGAGAAGTCTGGAACAGGCGCAAAAATGGTGAGATGTATCTTCAATATCTTTCGATCTTCCCGATTACTGCAGAAAATTCGCAAATTGCCGGTTATGCTGGTTTTTATAATAGTGCAATTGTACTTAATGATGACTGCACACAACTTCATAACAATGCATACCATGATACACTAACCGGACTTCCAACCAGAGTTCTGCTTAATGAACGCCTCGAACACCAGCTCAGCCATTCAAAACGGAAGAAGCAGGTGATGGCACTACTGTTACTCGATCTTAACCGTTTCAAAACGATTAACGATACGCTTGGTTACGCGGCAGGAGATCTTCTGCTGCAGATAGTTACAACCCGGTTAAAGTCCTGCGTGAGGGAGGTAGATGCAATTTTCAGACTTGGTGATGATGAATTTGCGATTATTCTCGAGGATATTGCGCAGCAGCAGGATGCAGCAAGAGTTGCAAAACGTGTTTTGTCAATATGTTCATTGCCGTTTCAATTGATAGGACAGGAAATATATATAACGATAAGCATCGGTATTTCCCTGTTTCCACCGGATGGTGATAATGTCGAAACCATACTGAAGAATGCTGAAGCTGCAATGCAGCGGGCAAAAGAACTGGGTATCAATAACTATCAGCATTACAAACCGGCAATGAATGTAAAAGCTTTTGAGCAGTTGACACTGGAACACAATTTACGTAAAGCACTACGTGAAAATGAATTCATTGTCTATTATCAACCACTCATTGAACTGGCAACAGGACAGGTAACAGGATCTGAAGCGCTTGTAAGATGGAAACATCCGGAACTCGGGATGATTCAACCAGGACGGTTTATACCTCTTGCAGAAGAAACCGGTCTCATATTACCACTCGGTGAACATGTTTTACGCACAGCCTGTGAGCAGACAAGAATCTGGCAGCAAAAGTATTGCAAATCACTTTCTATTTCTGTAAACCTATCAGCCAGACAATTCCTACAGCAGGACCTTACTTTTCTGATAAGTAAGGCACTTGAGGACTCATCACTGCAGCCATCTCTGCTCGAACTCGAAATTACCGAAAGCCTTGGTATGAAAAACCCGGAATTGACGCTTAAAACATTGAATGAAATCAAGGCAATGGGAATCCGTATATCGATTGACGATTTCGGAACAGGGTATTCATCATTAAGTTATCTCAAGAAATTTCCTATTGATACCATTAAAATTGATCGTTCTTTTGTCTCGGATATTCATCACGATTCCAATGATGCTGCAATTGTACTTGCAATCATTGCTCTTGCACACAGTCTTGGTATAAAAGTTATTGCTGAAGGTGTCGAGTTAAAAGAACAGGCGGATTATCTTAAACATCACGACTGTGAAAAAGTACAGGGATTCCTTTACAGTCAACCGATTCCGGCTCAGGAATTCGAAAAACGGTTTCTTGACATCTGACTGTTAGTGCGTAGTATAATTGTACGTACGTATTACACTACGCACCATTTGTATCATATTCTGCTACAGAAAATTCTACTGGCGTTGTTAAAAGTTTGTTCTGCAATTTCTTCTTCTGACACCATTCGCAATTCTGCAATTTTTTTGATCGTATCAACCAGATAGGATGGTTCATTGGGGAAGTTTCTTTGTGATGGTGGTATGTCGGGTGCATCCGATTCAACAAGCAGTTTCTCAGGTGGAACTTCAAGGAGTGACCTTCTCCCTTTGCGATTATTATCATTTGTAATCGATCCGGAAAATGAGATTGACAGATTATGTTTTATCATAACATGCACCATCTCAGCAGAACCGGACCATGAGTGTACGACGCCTCCACACTCAGGTACACCAGTAACAGACAGTATATCAGCTACATCACACCAGGCATTTCTGCAATGAAGTGAAACCGGTCGATTGTGCGAAACTGCATACTCCATCTGCCTTCTGAAAACATCAGGTTGTCGTTGATAGCCGCTGTCTTTAACCAATTTATCCAGACCGATCTCCCCTACTGCCGCATCAGGATACAGCGTAAACAGATTATTTAACGTCTCAAACCAGTTCTTACTGAGTGAATGAACATAAAACGGATGCACTCCAAATGCCGGGATAATACAATCCGGATATTTTTTATAAAGTCCTGCAACAATCTCCCAATCCTCTTCATTGCTGCCGCAACAAAGAATCCTGGAGACACCACACATTTGAGCCCGTTCCAACAGCGCAGTGTAATTATTGTAAATTCTGTTATCCTGTAAATGGGCATGTGAATCAAATAGTTTCATAACAGAAATCTAACTTTAAGAAAGAATAATGTCCAGAAAGAAACAAACAAAAACATTGAAATCTTTAGATGCAAGGTCTATTTTTCAGACTGTATTTCTTTTATAATTTCATCGAAAGAATAATCAGCATTCCCAAAATTGCGGGATTCATATAAATTACGTTAAATCAATACATTAGTCAAAATTGCCGTACTGTTCAAATCATTCAGGCCACTGTCAGGTGATTCATAGAGGATTTTACTGCCGGAAATTATAGTAATCGCCCCAACGTTATATAATTCTCAGTAATTTCCTGTTCAGTCCGGCGCTTGATCACAGATTAATTATCTGTATCAGAAAGTTTTATTATAAAAATGGCAGCGTCATTGTTACAGATACTATCTGGTTTCAGATTTGCAGACTTACTTGACATTACAACTGTGTCTGTTTGTATCTATTTTTTGTTGATGTGGATCAGACGACGTGCATCAAGGTCTGTCGTTATTGGTGTAATAGCAGTTGTTACATTGTATGCACTTGCACGTTTTCTCAATATGTATATGACAAGTCAGGTATTCCAGGCCGGATTGACTGCTGTTCTCGTTGGTCTTGTTATTATATTTCAGGATGATATCCGCATGGCATTTGAGCAATTGTCATCTATTCATACATTCAAGTCGAAACACAACCTTGTTGCATCGAATAAAACAGTGGAATGTCTTGTTGATGCATTCTGCAATCTTGCACGTGACCGTATCGGTGCACTTGTTGTCATTAAAGGCCGTGATTCCATTGACCGTCATTTAAGCGGTGGCATCTCTGTTAATGGACGAATCAGTGTGCCACTCTTATACAGCATTTTCCATCCGGAAACACCAAGTCATGATGGTGCAGTTATTATTGAAGGTGAACGAATTGACAAGTTTGGAGTTCGGCTTCCTTTGTCCCATAATATCGAGGCAATCAAAGATGTCGGAACACGTCATACTGCAGCACTCGGTCTTGCAGAGCGATCAGATACACTTGTCGTCGTCGTCTCCGAAGAACGCGGGACAGTAAGTATTGCAGAAAATGGTATATTGGAAAAAGTTGACAGAGAATCCTTACGTACGAGAATCGACACATTTTACAACAGAATTTTCCCGACAGCATCAGTTAAAAAGAAACGTACCATTTTCACTACCAACCCTGGTTTCAAGATTCTTTCACTTATTGCTGCAATTGCTCTATGGTTTACTTTTGTATACCAGGTAGATGTGATCAGCAGATCATATTCCATTCCTATTGTGTTAAAAAATATTCCGGATAATTTTGTTATTGATGAAACCAGGCCATCAGAGATCAAGGTAACCTTAAACGGGCCGGAACGCAGTTTCAACTTTGATGAGCGCAACCTTAAAGCATCATTCGATATTTCTTCCATAAGTGAAGGCATTCATACATTAACCGTGGCAAAACAGAACATTACAGTACCTGATGGTATCTTTGTCAATCAAATACTTACCAAATCATTTCAACTGAAAGCTACTGGCATTGAACAACGTGACATTACAATTCGGCTGAGAACCATTGGCAAGGCTCAAAAAAACATTGACATTAACGAAATAAGAATTCATCCGGCTACGGTAAAAGTTCAAATCCTCGGTGATAAACGCCGTACCCTTACAGAACTTTACACAGAAGCAATTCCGCTTGATTCGATTGTATCACAGGGAACATTGAAAGCACGGGTAGTATTACCTCAAGGTGTACAATTTATTAACCATACAGATGAATTTGTCAGGGTTCATTTTGACGCTGGCCGGACAAAACCTTACTAATCATGGAAAAACTAACAGGGAAGATGTGAGTATAATCACTACGACAATAAAAGGCTGGTTTGGACACCGGGTGCAGCAACTGGCTGCAGCCTTTACATTTTACGCATTGTTATCACTGGGTCCGCTGCTTGTCATAGCGCTTACAATTGCTTCACATATAATTGACTCTGTCACCGCCCGGTCTCAATCGATTCATCACCTGGCATACCTTGTCGGCCCTGAAGGGGCATCGATTATAAACAAAATTATCGATGGAGCGGCCAATGCACAACATAAAATCATGACAACAAGTATTGGTGCCGTACTCTTATACCTGGCAGGTTCTGCTGTTTTTAATTCTTTACATGAAGCGATGAACTGCATCTGGGAGGTTCCATCAGATAAACGTAATACGTTTCTTTCCTTTTTACGCAAGCAGATTATTACCGTATTACTTGTAATTCTGATAGTATCACTATTCCTGATGTCACTTATTTCAAGTCTTGTTCTTGCCTCTGTCGGCACTATAATCAGTTCAGTTGTCACAGTACCTGTTTTTCTCATGAATCTTACTGATTTTGTCCTGTCGGTAATTGTTTTTACCGGATTGTTCATGTTTATATTCAAGATTGTACCTGATGTCAAAATTTTGTGGCGTGATGTTCGCATGGGAGCACTATTTACATCCCTATTATTCAATATCAGCAAGTTTTTTATAAGCCGGATTCTGGGGCATAGCGAGATCATGCTTGCATATGGCTCTCTTGCATCATTTATCCTGATTGTTGTATGGGTTTACATATCGGCACAAATAGTGTTTCTTGGAGCTGAGTTTACCCGTGCACACATTCTTTGCAATTATGAGACAAAAAGGAAAAACATGAAAAGAGAAAGAAATGTAATTGTCAGGCTTTAACAAAAGCAGATTATGAAATCAGAATAGTTTTGACGGAAAAAAATAGGTACGTGGATCGATTCGAGTATTCTTGTAACGTACTTCGTAATGAACATGAGGACCACTTGTCAGGCCTGATATACCAATGTATCCAAGCAGTTCACCCTTTTTAACTGATTGTCCATTACGTACTTTCAATTCACCAACGTGTGCGAATACCGTTTTGTAACCATTGCGGTGATCAATCACAGCACGTAATCCCCACACTGGATGCTTCTCTGTCCGTTCAACAACACCACTTGCGGGAACAATAATAGCAATACCCTTTTCAGCAACAAAATCAATACCATAATGAAATTTATTTTTCCCGGTAAAGGGGTCCAGTGCACTTCCAAACTGACGACTTACCGATGCTTCTGTTGGCACTGGATATACTACAGGTATGCGATCAAACAGGTTACCGTCTTTTTTTGCAAACTGTACAAATTTTCTGACATAACTTTCCTGGGAAGTAATATATGCAAGCAGTTCCCTGGTCGTCATTGCATTAAATGCGACACGTTTTCTGATAATTAATGTAGTATCTGATCCGATAATGCCCAATTGTAATACTGTTTTCTTCTTCTCTTCAAGTTTGAGAAGTTTCTCCTTGAGATTATTAAGTAAACCAATCGTGGCCTTGATATTGTTAAGCAGCTCTTTATTTTGCTCAGACAGGTTTTTTTTCTGCTGAATTTCCTGCTTATTAAGAGAAAATTTCTCATACGGAATAAAGAAACCGGTGAGTCCGGTAATAATAAACAGAATCAAAATGACCAGCAGGAAGATATTAACACTAAAAGCCTTTACCGGAACCCCTTTGGGAGAAACCACAAGCAGCGTCTTTTTCTTTTTCATACAACCTTATCAGCGATAGTAACACTTTAATAATTGATTCCGGAGACCTCATACCGTAATGCCGGTTGGAATGGCAGCAGCAAGTATACTGCCGCCATAGTAACACTATACCTTAAATACTGTTGATTTCATCATCCAGATCACTGTCAGAATAATCTTCTTTATTGCTTTTTTTATGTGTTTCTGTGATATCTTTGATTTTTTTCTCTACGTCAATAAGCTCTTCGCGGAGTTTCTTAACATTTTCAATTGCCTTCTGAATTGTTAAATCAGCTGCAATGGTTGAACCATCTTTTCCACTGTCAATCAAATCAAACGTTCTTTCACCAATATCCATAAAGGTACGTTCAATTTTACGTTTTGCAGAAAGTTCCTCTATCTTCAGCTTACCAACCTTTGTATATTCCTCAATTTTCTCGATTGACATCGCAGCCCCATCACGAAGACCTTTTTTAACTTTATCCCACATGGTATCCATCTGAACCTCCCTTTTGAAAGTGATATCATACTATAAGCTGTTACCAGCATTGACGTAACTATTATAATATGAATTAAGTGATCTGCCTATAGCTATTTTTTTATCATTAAAAGTACCAGTTATGCGGTAAAACAGCATTTTTTCAGGATTTCAATATGTTCCATTACGCAATCAGAATTTTTTTTAATGCTTTGCCTGTCCGATAATCTCACGTGCGTGTTTTAAGGATATTTCCGTACTCCCTCCAAGCATACGTGCGATTTCGTCTACCTTTGCATCGCCGTCAAGAACCGATACATCAGTAACTGTTCGCTCGCCAACCGCCTTCTTATGCACTTTATAATGATGATCTGCAAGGGATGCAATCTGATGAAGATGTGTGATACAGAGCAACTGATGTGTTTTACTTAATGCATACATTGCCTTACCGACCTCACTTGCAAGCACACCACCAATTCCTGTATCAATTTCATCAAAAATAAGTACCGGTACCTGATCATGTTCTGCAAGTACACTCTTTATTGCAAGCATGATACGAGAAATTTCACCGCCGGATGCCGTTTTTGCAAGCGGTAAAAATGGCTCACCTTTATTAGTCTGAACAAGAAACGTGATTTTCTCGAGTCCATCCTTTGATGGTTCACTAAGCTGATCACACTTTGTCTGCAACTCACCACTGCTGAATCCAAGTGTTTTAAGCACAGAGCTTATTCTGGCATCGAACTCCACTGCATGGCGTTTTCTTATTCGGGAAAGATCATCTCCGGAATTCCTGCACGTACGCAATGCCTGTTTCGCTTTTTTTTCAAATTCAGCAATATCTGCATCAACATTTTCAAGTGACTTAAGATCGATTTCAAGTTGATGATATTTCCCGATAAGACCATCGAGAGTTACATTGTACTTCTTCTTTAACCGCTGGATCTTTGCCAGACGGGCATTTAAAAATTCCAGTCGCTTAGGATCTGCGATTCCACCCGTTTTTTCAAGATATGAACCACAGAATGTTTCAAGCTCAGTCAAGGTTGACATTGCATTTTCAACATCTGTAAGCCAGGGTAATACTGTTGCATCGTACTTTACAAGCGTTTCAAGTTTTCTGCGAATTGCAGCCACGTTACGTTCAACTGAATCGGTACCATTTCCAAGCAGGGTGATAATCTCAGATGCACATCCGGTACGTTCAGCAGATGTTGACAAAAGTGCTAATTCTTTTTCAAGCTCATCTTCTTCCCCGTGCTTTAGACCAATACTCTTAATCTCTTTATATTGAAATTCGAGAATTTCCTTACGTTCAGCAAGCTGTAATGCTTTTTTTTTGAAACTATCCAGATCACTTATCGCCTGATTATATTGAAAATATGCTTCATCATATTTTTTCCGGTATGCTGATACTTCCGGTAACGAATCAATAATTCTGACATGTTCATCTTCGTTAAGAAGTAATTGATGTTCATGTTGTCCATGAAAATCAATAAGGTAGTTTCCTATTGATTTAAGAGAACTCAACGGAACAGGTATCTGATTGACAAGTATACGGTTTCGATCTCCCCGTGATACTTTTCTCCGGATAATCAGTTCATGTTCATCAATAGGTACCGATAACATGCCAAGAAGTTCTTTCAATCCATCCTTAACATTAGAAAGATCAAAAGCGCCGCTTACTTCAGCTTCATCGTACCCGTTTCTTATCATATCCGTTGATGCCCGTTCACCGAGAAGCAACCCGATTGCACCAATTAAAATCGACTTTCCAGCACCTGTTTCACCTGTAAAGATACTGAAACCGCTATTAAATTCAAGTGTCAGTTCTTCGATAAGTGCAAGATTTTTAATGTGTAATTCACGAAGCATAGTCCTGTAATCCTTCAAATAATCGGCATGTATACCTGATTTACACACAATTCAATGTATTACTTCTTATTATGAATCGCGCTGTTTGTAGCCTCTTCCCCATTCAAGCTTCTGGCGTAACAGATCGAAATATGATTTCTGCCCGAGCTGCACCATATTTGTTTTAATATTACAATACGAAATCAGGATTTCATCACCACATTGTAACGGGAATGACTGTAACCCGTCAGCACTTAAAAGCAGATCCGGATTTCTCTCATTGACAATAAGCCTTATACTTCTGTCAGATGACAAAATCAAAGGACGCTCAGTCAGTGAGTGTGGACAGATCGGTGTCAGCAGGAATGCTTTGACCCCGGGTTCAACAATCGGACCACCTGCTGATAGTGAATATGCAGTTGAACCATTGGGAGTTGCAACAATAATACCATCCGCAAAAAAATCAGTCACATAATCATCACCATACCATGTTGATATAGAGGTAATTTTTGGTCTGTTGATCCTGTTGACATAAATATCATTAAGCGCATGAAGTGTACATACTTTTTCGCCGTTACGGATAACACACGTTTCAAGCGCCGGAAGCGTTATAATGGTATATTCCCGTCTTCTTACTTTGTCCATACTCTCTTCGAGGGATTCAGGACATAAATCTGTAAGAAATCCGACACTACCAAGATTAATGCCGATAATCGGTTTTTCACTGAATTTGCACATATGCGCGACTGACAAAAAGGTACCATCTCCACCAATTGAAATCAGTGCATCAGAGTGTGAAATCAGCTCACATTCGTCAGCAGCAACAAGATCCTTCCGGTTTACTTTATTGTGAAGCGCCGGATGGAATGTCATATGCAGATGGTTTTTTTGGGCCCAAACGATCAGCCTGTTAACAACATCCTCAATTCGTGGTGAATCTTTATACGCAATAACACCATAAGAATTTATTGTTTTCATTTGTCTGCTCTGAATTCGCAAATGCCTGCAAGCATTTCATTAAATGCAGGCCAGCGCTGTAAAAGAGATGTATCTTCAATACGGGTATCACCCATGCACTTCAATCCTGCGACAGCAAGACTACCGCTTAACCATGGAACAAGATTGTCTGTTATATCGAATCCATCAAAACTTTTCCCACCCTCAACAACAATACCATCAGGCATTTCTCCATGACGTGCTCCAAGTGTTCGTATGCAATGTTCAATAAGGTCAATACCATCGGGTTCATCATTTCGTAAATCCTCCAGATCACGAAACACCGATTGTCCTTCTGCAAAACACGCAAGTACCACCATCGATGGAAGGTATGGAATATACGCCTGTGATGGTCTGCACTCAACTTTTCTTCCGTACAGACTACATTTCTGGATACTGAACATACCGGTGGAACCAAACGATGTACGCGCAGTTTCCTGCGCCGAAACTTTGCACCCCATCTTCTTGAGCAGTGTAATCACCGGTGATCCCCAGGTTTCAAGCGGTAGATTATTGATAACAAACGAGCTTTTTGAATGAAGGCATTTTGCGGTAACAAGCATTGCACCCAATACTTCATCCCCTGGCAGTGTTATGTCAAGGACATCCTCTTTTACATTTTGCAGATTTTCAAAATTCAGAAAAAGCTGAAACTGCTGCCCGGATGACGCCTGCGTTTTTTTCTTACCCTGCATCATCTTGATTCTTCGTGCGAGAGGATCAGTCTCCTTTACAACAGTACTTCTGATCGCAAATTCAAATCCAAAAAGCGATGCAACATTTCTCACTGGATGCGCATAATGGAAATCGACCATATATGCTGCACTCTTTTTCTGTCCAAGCAACAAACCGGTAAGTGATGCCACATCGTCATCATATATCTCAATTGCGGTATTTAACGTATCAGGAATATCAGTTATAGACAATCCCGGATTTCCGCTGTAATCTGTAGCCTGAACAGTAAAACCAAACTTTTTTGCCTTTTTAATGATTGCATCAACACGTTTCTGTCCTGCATTCTTTAACGCAACAACCTTACCGATTGACATTAAAGTGAATACAATAAAATCTTTATATGGCAGTATATCGTATGGGAGCACAATAAACGCAGCACATTCTCCTTCTTTTTGACCAATAGTAACTACAGTGCCATCAAGTATTTCAACATCAGCCTGAGTTTTGATAATATCGATCCAGAGTTCAAGAAGAGGAGTCAATTTGTCAATTTTTATTTTTACGGAACGATGTGATGCAATAGCAATTATTGACGCAAGAAGAAACAGATCAGGACTAACCGGAAGATCAATTTTCCCCTGAACAGAACGAGCCGGTTTAATTGACAACATATATCAATTCCTTTCCCGGGCAGAGAAACCATGTTCTGCAAGAAGTTTAATTGCCCTGCGTGAAATTTCCGGTGATTCGAATGCAAGACGTATTGTACCACCTTCACCTTCCCGCACTTTCACGACCTCTATATCTTTAATATTTATATTATTATTTGTTAAAACAGTTGCAACAGATGCAATAAATCCGGGTTGATCCTTTGCATGAATAAGTACTTCGCTCATCTGACTTATAAAACCTTTTCCCGAACTTGAAATTGCCGAACGGGTTTCCCTTGATTTGTCAAATGCAGTATTCAATGAATTAGAGGCAAGCAGTTCTTTTATCGAACCAAGTATTTCTATGTATTTATCAAGCTGCTTTGTAATTTCTGTTTTATTGGTTACCAGAATATCATGCCACATCGGATATGATGCAGATGCGATTCTGGTCATATCACGAAACCCTCCGGCTGCAAGAGTCAGCGTTTCAGCTGTCTGTTCTTCAGTCTCGCGGGCGAGCAGTACAAGTGCAACTGCAAGAAGATGCGGTACATGGCTTACGGTTGCTGCAATATGATCATGTGTTGACGGATTAAGAAATATTGTCCTGCATCCGAGATACTTTTTGAGCATAACGCTCATTGATCTTTCGAGATCCGTTTCCACACCGTCTTTATTACTTAAAACATATATGGCATTTTGAAACAGAAATGGATCTGCTGCTGAAGGTCCACTTTTCTCGGAGCCGGCCATGGGATGTCCACCGATAAAACGCACATGCGACGGGAGACATGCCGCCGCATTGATAATATCAAGTTTTGTGGAACCGACATCAGTAATAATCATTCCATCCGGTAGTTCCATTGATGCCATTTTTTTTATTGTGTCAATTATTGTATTAATCGGAGAACATAAGAACAGAATATCGACAGATCCTGCTACTTTCTGTAATTCATCGTACCCATACCCTTCATCAATACATCCGATCTCAAGCGCTTTTTCAATACCGGATTTTGATGAAAAACCGATAATCTTCCCTTTGAATCCGGACTCTTTAAATGCAAACCCAATTGACCCGCCAAGCAGTCCGACACTGTAAATTCCTATTGTGTTATTTTTTATTTCCATAATCAAACATTCAATCTGTTAAGAAGATAGGCGATTTCACCTTTTTTGGTGAGTGGGATAATCCAGTCTCTATAGTAATTTGCAATCTGCTCAGGATCAATTACTTTTCGAACGAGCTTATTGACACATGCCTGTACAGATGCAGCTTTCTCGCGGATCCTGATAATAATTTTATCTTCAACATCTTTTCTTGTCAACAATTCAACAAGCGCTTCTGTATTTTTCTCTTTTATCAACATGCGGTATTCATCAGGCGTATTCATGTATTTACATTCTGCTACATATAACGAACCATAATGTATTCTTCGTGCAATGGCCTGAATTGCATAAACATCATGTTCAACGCTTGAACCATATTGGCCATCATCCTCTTTTGAACATATCCTGGGAATAAGATCAAGATAGCTTGACAAAATATCATTAACCTGACTGATTACATTACAGTTGATGATTTTCAATCCAGTATCAGAAAGAGAAACGATACGCTGTGGAACAGGCAGATCTTTAGTAAACGGACGTTCTTCTGGTACACAGAAACGTCCGAACCGTGCATCCATCTGTTCCTGCTGAGTCAGTCGGATAGTAAACAGGGAGAGCTGATTCTCACCTTTAAAACCACTAAGCCCATTTTTATAAACTATCTCATTAGCACAGAACTGAGCCCTGTCAATCAGCCGGGTAATAATCGTTTCCTCAAACCCCTCGAGACGGGCTGCAACAAATGCAAGATCCAGTTTTTCGGTAATCATCTGTCCCCCTTTAACGTATAATACGGCCGATTCGTTTGAAATTCACTCCTCCACCTTCAGCCACGTTACTTGACCAGATTATAAAAAACACATTCCCGATTATCGTTTTACGCATTACAGGACCGGTATAACGGGAGTCAAGCCCGTCGCTCCAGTTATCAGTAAGCATAAACACATAATCCTCTTTTACAACATATTTACTAACAGGAACACTGTCAATGTTCACCGTAAAACGGATTTCTACAGAATAGTCCTCTGCTGTTACATTTATATATTGAGCAAGACGATCCCAGAAAAACCAGTTAAAATCATACTCTGATGGTAATGTATCAAGTGTACCTTTGTAAAGAGAAAATTCTTTAATAAAATAATCATTTGACAAGGTATCATCAATATAAAGATCCTGATCGATAGTTATTCGGGATTTTGTATTTTCCTGACGGATCACTGAAACCGCAGAAAAGAAATCGCGAAGTGTCAGCGAATCAAGATATAAAACATCTCCTCTGGATGGAATCCGGTATTCACCGTAGAAATCGCGGGAAGAAAAATTTGCAGGTAATACAACAGATGTTTTTTCACGGCCCCTGAGTGTAACAATACCGGTTTTTGAATTATAGACAATACCACTGTCAATTGCGATGGTATCTCCGGCAATACCCGCGACACGCATACAAAACCGTTCTTTACGGTTAATAGCATTATAGAAGATGACCGGCTTTCCAATTGATGATGCAAACACATTACGCACGAATGGTAAACTGGTGAATTTATTGACAAGTGTCTGATCACCATTCAACAGTGTCGGAGCCATCTGATTGCCCCTGATTGCAATACTATCAACGAGGCATGATTTTATCAGCAGCGCAACCAGCACAATGAGTACAAGCTGCCGTATCATTTTATAGAGGATTATACGCGAATCATACGCAAGCTTGTCAGTCTCCTCCATCAAGACACTACTCCCTGCTTAACACTGCTAGAAATGCTTCCTGAGGCACCTCAACGCAGCCAATCTGTTTCATCCGTTTCTTGCCCTCTTTTTGTTTTTCAAGCAGTTTACGTTTACGGGAGATATCACCGCCATAACATTTTGATGTAACATCCTTACGATACGCTTTAACCGTAGTACGTGCTACGATCTTAGAACCAATAGCAGCCTGTATGGCAACTTCAAACTGCTGACGGGGTATCAGTTCCTTAAGCTTTGATGTAATGTCAAGACCGAACTGATACGCCTTGTCACGATGGACAATTGTTGAAAATGCATCAACCGGATCACCATTGATCAGAATATCCATTTTAACAAGAGTCTCACGCTGAAACCCCTGGAACTCATAGTCCATGGATGCATACCCTTTTGAACAGCTTTTCAATCTATCAAAGAAATCAATTATCATCTCCTGCAACGGGATTGTATAGTGCAGGCAGACACGGGTTGGTTCAAGATATTCCATGCCGGCAAGCCGGGCTCTTTTTTCTTCGCACAACTTCATTATTACACCAGTAAAATCGGTTGGTGTAATAATCTGCAATTTGGCAAGCGGCTCATTTATGCCCTCAATTTCCTGCATTGATGGCATCTGAGCAGGACTTTCAATAAAAACCTCATCACCATTTTTAAGCAATATTTTATACTTTACGTTCGGAACAGTAGTGATAATATCTACATTAAACTCTCTATCAAGACGTTCCTGAACAATTTCCATATGAAGAAGACCAAGAAAACCCGCACGAAAACCAAAACCAAGAGCTGCTGAAGTCTCAGGTTCCCAGGTAATTGAAGAATCATTAAGTTTGAGTTTTTCGAGCGCGCTACGTAAATTTTCATAATCAGCCTTGTCAACAGGATACAATCCGCTGAAAACCATCGGCTTGATCTCACGGTATCCCTCAACAGGTTCCGCAGCACCATTGAGACGTGTTGTTATCGTATCACCTGTTTTAATATCCGAAACGGTACGAACATTTGCAATTACATATCCCACTTCCCCATTAATAAGCGTTTTTGACGGCACACGTCCCATCTTAAAATAGCCGATTTCATCAACGTCATATTCCCGCCCTGTTGAGAAAAACTTAATCTGATCACCCCGCTTGAGCTGCCCTTCGAAAACACGAACATAGGCAACAGCACCTCTGAATGAATCAAATTTGGAATCAAAAACAAGTGTTTTTAACGGTTTGTCTATACAATTTTTGGGTGCAGGAATCTGTTCAATCACTCGTTCAAGTATTGGCGCAACACCCTCACCGGTTTTTGCACTGCATCCCAGAATAGTTGACGGATCAATACCAAGGAGTTCCGCTACCTGACGCCGGACTTCATCGGGATGTGCGGATGGAAGATCTATTTTATTCAGTACCGGTATGATTGCTAGATCATTCTCAAGAGCAAGATAGATATTTGTCAAAGTTTGCGCCTCAATACCCTGACTTGCATCAACAACAAGAATAGCCCCCTCACATGCAGCAAGAGAGCGTGATACCTCATATGAAAAATCAACATGCCCCGGAGTATCAATAAGGTTGAACTGATATTCCTGACCACTGTTCGACTTATACATCATCCTGATTGGATGCGACTTGATCGTAATGCCGCGTTCGCGCTCAAGATCCATATCGTCCAGAACCTGTTCCTGCATTCTCTCTTTACTGACAGTTCCGGTAATCTCGAGAAATCGATCCGCAAGTGTTGATTTTCCATGATCAATATGCGCAATAATACAAAAATTTCTGATAAATTCTGTTGTCACAACTACTTCCTGCTGTTTAAAATGCTGTTGCACGGCTGTTTGTTGCCGGCATGAAACCTAAAACCTGTAAAATATAGTTTTTGCCGTTTTCATATAATGTATGGAATATAAAAGGACGCAGGTCTGGACCGGTTATGCAACAGTACTATACTGCTAACCGATTGTTAAATATGACAGGTAGTTTTCAATCCCCACACTTTACACTCCTGCGTCATCACAGTTATTCAAAAACAATAATTTCGGTTTTTGCCTTTTTAAACATGTTGTTTCCCACATTATCAAGTTTTATCACAATAACATTGTTCTTGCCGTTACCATTAATATCACCAGCAGCGATATCAATGATAAAACCGCTGTAAACACCTGATTTCCAGATAGATTCTACAAAGCCTTCATTCCTGTCGAACGAAAGAACTTCGAAATGCGCCTGCTTATAAAGGCTTGTTGATGCCATTATACTACGGAAAGAATCATGGTTTTTTACACAAACAAGTTCATCAACGCCATCATTATTTACATCGGATGAGACATTTCTAATCGGAAGCGTTGACATCGCCGGATTTGACATAGTATGTGCTGGCAATTTTATAGCAAACGGACTTCCACCGAACTTTTCCGCAGACTCGGCAATTTTACTGCCGCTTTGTTTGTCAATTAATTCAATCAGACCATCAGGGGCAGACATCGCATAGACGGATGAATTGTCCGAGTGATCGCAGGGACTTGTAAAGGTATGCACCGCTCTGTCAGAAATATCAATCTTATTCTTTTCCACAAGTTCACCACCATTAAGTCCTAATACAAAAACATCTCCTTTCTGGACCCCATTTGATGAATACTTCTGGCCTAATAATGTGCTGCTACCATCAGGTTCATTCAGAACTCTGAATTGGTACCCGCAACGTTTTTTCACTACTGAAAATTGACCTTTATTGTACTCAAGAATCATTGACTGATATATTTCAAATGTTGCATTTACCGCAGAGATATAGAACTCATAAGCACCATTTTCATTAATATCGGCAACATCAATACTTACAAGTGACACTCCTGATGGAGTCTTGAATTCGGATACTGTCTGTAACGTTTTATTTACAAACCGTGCAACTTCAACAGACCGCCGGGTAATCAGGATAATTTCATTTTTCTTATCATTATCGATATCCTTCACCGTTGCTCCAACGATTGTATTTTTCCTTTGAATTTTAGTGATAGTCTTTAATTGAAATACTGTCTGTGCTTCAGCAGTCCGTGTCTGTGTTTCAATGGCTTGTGTCTCTGCAGACTGGACTTGTGTTTCAACGGCCTGCGTTTGAACAGCCTGCAAAGTGTCCGGTGCAATTGGTATATTCGGTATAATCGAAGTACTTTCCAAAGAATCAACATTTTGTGCATTTAGAACAGAACCGGTAGTATCCACGACGTCCTGCCCATTGACAGATACGACAATAAATAAAAGAAACCATACTTTAAATTTCATTGATAATCCTTTAAAACGAAACATTATTACCTCATCGTTAAACTGTGTACAAAATCAAGATTCTGTTAGAATATACATGATTTCATTTTTTTTGGTAAGGATGCCAACGAAAAGCACCCGGTTCAAATGGTGACATTACAATGCACACAGTGGAATTTATATAGTAGTTTCAATAACTTACGTATTAGCAGACAAGTCCCGGCAAATAATATTCGCACCATAAAAAAACAGGAGTTTTCAATTGAAAACTCCTGCAGATACTTCTTTGGATATTATATGATTCATCGGGGGGAATCATGTCTATCCCAAAGAAGGTTTCGGGGGAATTATTTTGTCGTGCTGTCTGCTCGCCTGATAACCAGCTTGTCATCAGACCTTTGGTTCATATAACTTAATTTAATCCATTCAGGTGTCTGTGCTTTGCTTAATATCCTGACTTCGTCTATAGCTCCTTTGAAATAACAATGCCC
This sequence comes from Fibrobacter sp., assembly GCA_012513915.1. Lineage (GTDB taxonomy): Bacteria > Fibrobacterota > Chitinivibrionia > Chitinivibrionales > Chitinispirillaceae > JAAZBG01. The sequence continues at coordinate 39,864 of JAAZBG010000064.1, read as the reverse complement.
TTCAATAAGCGGTAATAGTACCGGTGCAGCAAAACGACCAATGTAAAGATCATTTGATGTATTTCGTGAAACAGTATTTATCCAGATATCAGCAGTGCTGTCAACCAGGACACCATTGCAATAGAGCTTCTGCTCTGTACCCTTACGTACACCGGTGATTAACGTCCAGTTTTTATCTGCTACAGGCGTGTTTAATGACTGCCATTTGATTGTCTCACTGAATTCAACATATTCCCAAAGTGGTATCTGCGATGCTGAATTTGTTGAGATATAGGTTGACCGTAAATAGTACTGCTCGAATCCTTTTGATACGATGCAATGTGATGCATTATCAAACGCGTCAAGCCGAACCCAGGCACTTACCGTATAATAACTACCCTCATCAAAAGATAAACGGCTCCGTGCTGTTGACGGCATCGTAATGTAATCGTTTCCATCAAAGTATCTGCATAACCCAATCACACCATCATCAATTTTCACTGAGGCGGAATCCGGCGATATTCCGTTATACCCGTTGTCAGTCGCATCAGCCAGTTTACTGTTTGATGAGTCACCCAGATGCCATACACCCTGAAAACCGTTTGCCGTATCAAATACCGTCATCGACTGTTGGAATTGTACTGATGGATTTCCCCAGTACATGGAAATTGACTGTGTCTGATTATTTCCATAAACAGTATCAATAGTAACCCAGATTTCTGCGACTTTCCTCTCAGCATCCCAGCGCTCAATGGTATAAGGCAGCATTGTATTGGAAGCATTGGTAAAGGCAACATCACTTCCATCCGGTTGAGCCTCGGAAAAATCAAACGTGTTACCGTTCAATCTGATAAGAACAGGAAAGTCATAAACATTACCTGTAACATCAGCACCACTTGACGTCGTGTTAAGAATAAAATCAGTACTGTATTTCCACAGCGGGAATGTAACCGTAGAGGTCTCACCGGCATTAACGACCACCGGATTCCGGGCAATATTTGCATGCCCGTTTTTAAAAACCGCAATTACTTCCTCATACTCCCCGCTGGGAATATCGCTCAGGTATACCGTGCTTTCGCTTCCTGTAGTGGAATACACATCCGTTCCCGGTATGTAAACATATCCGTTCGCCACAGCATTCTCAGAAGAAAATGATGCTGATAATGAACCTGATTTTTTCAATATTCCTTCAGGAGCCATTTGTATGGTATCCTGATCAATTTCAATATTCCTTACCAGACAGCTTGTCAGTTCTTTTGTGTTACGGGCAATCACCGAATATTTTCCGGTATCAACACCCCTGAAACTGTAAACACCGTTGGAGTCGGTTGTATCACATTGATACTCTGAATTATCATAAACAGGGTTGTAGTCAACGGGGAGCAGTTTGACAATACTATGTGATGCAGGAGTATTGTCACTGTTCAGAATACAACCGGTCAAACCATTCGTAGTCTCTGTGGTTGCACCGGCAAGATTGGTCGTGGTACACTCAATTGACAATAAAGATAGCATTGTCATGATACCAATAGAAATTTTCAACACCTGTTGCTTCATTGTGTCTTTCCTTTCACATCAGTCAAAGGAAAGAACTGAATGTTGAGCTGATAGGTACGATCAGGGTTAGTGTTTTCATTTACAAATGAAATTATTGAACGTCTGAACTCTGTAATACGATCACAAATTTCCTCAAAATCAGCTTCTGTTATATTCATTGTTACGGTGGAAATATCACGAAGCGAACGATCATGCCTGTCAATTGATTCCACTGACAATCTGATCGTCTGTTCCTGAAACGCTATAATTGCAGCGCTCCGCCATTCATCACCGGTTGTAACTGCTTTTTCTGTCAGACAATACCGCCCATCATTATCCTTTTTTATCAGTTCAAGCTGCTCCAGTAGTTTCACTGATGCAGCAGCTTCCTTTGCACTGATCGGAGGTGAAAGCTGTTTACCAAGTAACGCATAATCACCTTTAAAATCATAATATTCCAGTACTGATCGTACTACCGGATGATACCAGGTACGAAAATATTCATATTGTTTTTCAACAAGAGTACTGCTCTTTACATATCGTAATGCAAGTAACTTTTCAAACATGAGTTTGCTTTCACTTTGTGATCGGGCTTTTGCAAAGTGAACAAGTGTTTTGAAATACTCCCGTTCATTGACATCAAGCCCGCAAAACTGGCAGACACGATCAGTTGCAGAATCCGAAAGATGACGTGACTTAAGCATCACTTTCAGCAAATAACTTGCATCAACACCGATTTTATTTCCAAAATATCTGTAAGAAAAAAAAGTCTGTCGCCCTTTTCGTTCCTCATAGAAGTCTTTTAAATATGTCCGGTAATCAAGATATTCAAAAATCGATTTCAAAATGTACTCCACACATTGATGAATATGCCTGCTTCCGATAATATACTACCACATTTCAGAATAAACCCGGATAAAAAAGTAAAAACTATGGACAGAATTGTCCACAAAATTGCCTCTATTTTTCAAATTAAACCAAATATTTGAGTTTTTTTCTTTTTTTGCTTAATTTGAACATCTACATTAAAAGACTTCTGAAATCTGAATCGGTGCCATATACAAGACATGCCACACGCAAAGCAGTACTTAGTATTAAATATAACACTATATCAAAACATTATTTTTTCAAATAATTAATTAAACCCGTGATACGTATTTTATAACTAAAGATTTCAAATACAATAATACAGAATATTGTATGGATAATTCACTTTTTTAAGTTATGGAGTCAGTATGAACGCAACTGGACAAGCCCCGCGACATTATCGTTGTCGTCTTACGATTAAGAATATACAATGCATGCTGTTACTCACCAGCATATTTCTCAATTCGCATCTGTTTGCAGCAACCGCCAGCCTAACTGATGCCGGAATTCTGGTTGGTGCAACGGCTGAAGTCGGATCTGCCGATAAGGAAGGTTTATTTGACTGGAAAGATGCAGATAAAGTAAAAGGCGTTATTAAACAGGAATTTGGCCTGGTTCAGACAACAGCATACCCTGCATGGGGAGTATGGACCGGGACTGCACAAAATCCTAAAACATACGACCTGACCTCAACAAACAAGGTAATCAACTGGGCTGATGCAGAAGGGAAAAAAATTGCGATTCATCTTCTTGCCGGATCAGGCACTTATTTTCCGGCCTGGTTTAATACCGGAACATGGACAAATGCCCAAATCGAAGATTTATTGACTCACTGGATATCATCAATAATGACATCCAACAATAATTCAACAAAGGTCGATTACTGGAACGTTGTCAATGAAGCATTTACCTGGGATGGACAATACTGGGCAAATGAGGCAGAATGCCGGTGGCAGCAGTTAGGCTGGGAAGAAGACAAATCGGGATTAAGCGGAGCAGCAAAAGTATACGAAAAGCATCCGGTTTATATTCGTAAAGCATTTGAAATTGCACGCAAATATTCAACTGCTAAACTTGAGTTACGTGATTATTATATCGAATTCTGGGATGATTCAAAAAAGGCACGGGCGTTTTACCAGCTTGTTAAGCACCTGAAAAACTCCGGTGTACCAATTGATGCTATTGGTTTTCAGGGACATTTCCGTCTTGATAAAAGCTATGATTGGGCACAACTTACAAAAGCTGTTCAGGAATATAAAAAACTTGGCCTTGAAGTTTATATAACGGAAATCGATTACGGTGATACCGACCAGATTGCACCGGCAAAACAATCCAACTGGTCAGCACAAATGGAAGCCGCACAAAAAACGGGTTATTACAACTTTGTCAAAGCCGCAGTCGCAGGTGGCGTTGACTGGCTCTGCCTGTGGGGTGTTGCCGATAACACAAATACTTATTGGCGAATGGGACAGGATGCACTTCTGTTCACAGCCCAATATCAACCCAAAGCAGTATATACCGATTTCAGAAAAGCAATTGTAGACGTAAAAGGGAACGTTGGTACTATAAAAACATCCAGGTCATCCGAAAAAAAAAACATCCTTATAAAAATGCAAAACAATAAGCTGTATGTGCAAGGTCTGTCAAAAGGAACTGGAACTGCAACGTTTTATAATCTTGATGGTACACAAACCGGATCATCAAACGTTATTAATGGAATTGCTGAAATCAACAATCGTACGAACCGGATTTCGATTATCAGGCTGACTTCATCATCAGGTAAATATTCAACATGGCATTATGTTAACAAATAGGCACTATGCTTTTTTATAAAGTGATATATTTAGCATAACAGAACTACTTTTTTTTTTCAAACAAGCCAGGATATAAAGAGGGGCTGGAAATCAAGACGATTCAGTCCCGCTTTGCAATCCCCGGTTCGATTCCGGGATGAATTGGACAGATGATCGTTGACCACCATTTGTATTTTTATTTATTGCTGATTGTGCTTCGCAAAGACTAAATACGATCTATCATATTATCATTAAATATGTTATAAACAACAATCTGTTGATCTATCGGTCAACAGATCAGAAGTACATACATTATATTTCAATGCAATTAACGTTTTTTTTGAGTATACTACTCAATATATTCATTATTAAAGCTTATCATTTTCAAAAATACTCTTATGATGAGGGGACACGACATGATTCTAAAGCGGGTTGCAGGGATCGCACTATTAATTTCAACACTAATACTACCGCTTATGGCACAGCGTCAGATGGAAGCACTTGACCGGGGGCTTGTCGCTGTAAGTACCGGAGGAAATAAAGTGTTTTTAAGCTGGAGACTTCTGGGAACTGATGCCGGCACAACTGCGTTCAATATTTACCGCGGAACATCAAAAGTAAACGCTGCTCCGATCACCGGTGCAACCAACTACACAGACTCATCGGGAAGTACCAGTACCACCTATACTGTCCAGGCAATAGTTGATGGTACCGAACAGGAATCATCAAAAGCGGTCTCCGTGTGGGCCAACAACTGTCTTACTATCAATCTTCAAAGTCCCGGATCAATTTATGCACCTAATGATATCAACGTAGGTGATCTTGACGGGGACGGAGAGTATGAACTTGTTGTAAAATACGAACCCAATAATACAAAAGACAATTCTCAATCCGGTGTTGTTGACAAAGTATATCTTCACGCATACAAACTAAACGGGAAGTGCCTCTGGAAAATTGATCTTGGTATAAATATTCGCGGTGGCGCACATTACACTCAGCATCAGGTATACGATTACGATGGTGATGGATTTGCAGAAGTTGCCTGTAAAACAGCCCCGGGAACAAAGGATGGCACTGGTGCATATCTCAAAATGGGACCAGCAGCAAACGACAATGATGCAGCCGATTATCGTAATGAAGGTGGCTATATCCTGACAGGTCCTGAGTACCTTACCGTTTTTAACGGAATGACCGGTGCAGAAATGGCTACCGTTGAATATGCGAATCCCCGTGGAAGTGTCACAAAAACAACATGGGGTGATGATTATGGTAATCGTGTTGACAGGTACAATGCCACCACGGCATGGCTTGATGGAAAGCGCCCGAGTATGATATTTCAGCGCGGATACTATTATCGCCTAACCTGTGCAGCCTGGGACTGGCGGGACGGTAAATTGACAAAAAGATGGTTTATCGATTCACGAAACACTTCTGGTTATAGTTCCATGAACGATCAGGGTAACCACTCAATAATGACTGCGGATGTTGACAGTGACGGGAAAGACGAGATTTTTTTTGGCGCATCAGCATTAAACGATGACGGTAAACTTCTTTTCGCAAACGGAATGGGTCATGGTGATGCAAATCACATTGGCGACATGGATCCATCACGGGCAGGACTTGAATTATGGCTTGTACGGGAAGGTGCCACTGCAGGTTCTGCCGGTTCTTATATGGCTGATGCCATAACTGGTAAGACAATCTGGCAGCATAATGTGACAGAAAAAACTGATGTGGGTCGTGGTATGGCAGCAGATATCGATGCATCAAGTGCAGGTTACGAAATGTGGTCAAGTGCTACTGATGGCACCTATAGCTGCAAAGGAACCAAAATAAGCTCAAATAAAGGATCCTGTAATTTCAGACTCTACTGGGATGGAGATCTGCAGGATGAGCTTCTTGACGGAAACAAAATTGACAAGTGGAACGGCAATGGTACAACCCGTCTGTTTACTGCAAACGGGAATTCATGCAATGGTACCAAGGCAACACCTAATATCACTGCTGATATTTTGGGTGACTGGCGCGAAGAATTAATACTCCATGACGGGGCATCAAAATTATATCTTTATACAACAACAATACCTACAACACACAGGCTCTATACACTTATGCATGATCCACAGTATCGTGCAGGTGTTGCATCTGAACAGTCATCGTATAATCAACCACCGCACCTTGGTTTTTTCCTGGGAAACGGCGCTGATAAAACCCCTAAACCGAATATTTACCTTGCGGGTGCGCCGGTACATGTTTCACCAGCAATTAACGGTGCTCATCCAATACGAAAACTGACAACTACAAAAACTGTCGCATTTAATCACCCTGTTACTCTCAGGATGACAGAACATTCAGGTGCAGAAGTTGCTATCTACAACCTTTCAGGAACTCTTGTAAAAAAGGTGACCGTCAGAAATGCTCAGTTTACATTAAGTGAATTCGGTATTGCAAACGGTGTATATGTTGTTAAAGCACAACAGATAATTCTAAATGATGCTCCATAACTGACAAAACGGTACAATCTCGTGTCATTTTTACTATTAAGGTGTTGGAGCCGGCTTTGTTCCTGTGATTTTTAATGCGTCAATTGCTGATGAGATGTTCTGCTTCCTGATACCGGGGAAACGGTATCCAGGCACCATTCACGCCAACTGCGCCAATCAGGTTTAATCCACGACTGCTCTGAAATAACGGCTATTTGCAATCTATCATTGCAAATAGCCCTTTCTATAGCATAGAGCTTGAATATGAGAGGTCTTTTTGAATTTCTCCGTCAAGACTCTGATCCATAAGCAGTGATGGTTTTTGAGTCCTGGGGTGTCCAACAACTCTTGCTGGTATCCCTGCAACCGTACAGTGCTCAGGAACATCATCAAGTACAACACTTCCGGCACCGATTTTTGATCCATTACCGATTTTTACATTTCCCAGGATTTTTGCACCAGCCCCGATAAGCACTCCTTTACCAACTTTCGGATGCCTGTCACCCTGTTCTTTTCCTGTGCCACCAAGAGTAACCTCATGAAGAAGCGATACATCATCACCAACAACCGCGGTTTCTCCAATGACAACGCCGGTTCCGTGATCAATCAGAATACCCTTTCCAATTCGTGCTGCCGGATGAATATCCAATGAAAAAACTTCTGTAATCCTGTTTTGAAGAAAGAGTGCAAGGGCAGTTTTTTTATTAGTCCATAAAATATGTGATACACGATACGCTTCAAGAGCATGAAAACCTTTAAAATGAAGAAATGGTTCTGCATATCCACGCGCGGCAGGATCACGTTCAACAATTGCGTGAAGATCCCGTTTAATTGTTCTCTTTGTTGTTTCAGAGTGATTAAAGGCCATTAAAAACACTGATTGAAGCGTCTTTGCATCTACATGTACTGTAGCCAGTTTCCATGAAAGCAGACTTGACAATGCATCCTCAAATGATTTCTGTTCAAGCACAATGGTATTCAAATAAACACTTAGCAATGGCTCATCACTGGCCATTTTTTCAACTTCAGCCCGTAACTTACTCCACAGTGCATCGTAATTATTTGTCATATAAAAACCTATAAAAATGTAACATATATTTACAAAATACATAATCTCAATCTATCTTACATAGTTCAACCCTGACATATTCACATTCTTACCTTTCTTTTAGGAATTGTCAATGCATTTAAATCACCATCACGACAGGCATTTGTCTGAGATCTGGTTGATTTAGATAGATCAGATGTCCTATATAGTGATACTATTTTTGTAGTATACAGAAAGGGCAGTGGTAAGATAACCGCATTGCAGGTGATTTCAGGACTGAATCTTCCCTTGGCATAATCATCAGAAAACGGTAATGGTTTTGGGTTATTACGGGGATTTACAAGGGGGTGACGCATCCCTTTGTCTCCTTATTCTGTTCTAATTTGCCAATACATTCAGTGATTTTATATCCAGTTCAAAGATATTCCAGTATTAACTATTATGTTCTCTTCTTAATATTGAAAAGATTTCCATATCTATATAATGACCATGCTCAAACTCATAATCACGTAACGTTCCCTCATATTTAAAATTATTTTTTAAAAGTACTTTTTTTGATCCGATGTTTCTATTGTCAACTAATGCTTCAATTCTATTGTAATTCATGTTATCAAAACCCAATTTTATTAATGTGTTAATACATTGAGTCATTATTCCGTTACCCCAATATTTTTGTTTTATTCTGAATCCTATTTCAACTTTGTTATGATCTCCCTGATAATTATGAAATCCAATATCTCCAATGTATTTATTAACATCCTGCTCAACAATGATCCAGCGACCACCAGAGTTTTCAAACAAATTATTACACCAATCAATTTGATCGTTTGCTTTCTGAACAGTATCGATACATGCACCTGCAATTCCATAATATTTCATGGTTTCTTTTTCGGAACATATTTCAATAAATCCATCAGCGTCTTCATAACCAGGTTTTCTCAATCTGAATGAGCCAACATTAAATTCCATAGTTCATACCTTAATCTTTTTATCCGGTTTCGTAAATACCGCCAGCACTGTACAACTGAAATAAAATTAGTGCCGTGCGCTTCTTTAGTAAACTACGTCAAGGGTATATATGTGTCAATAGATGGGGTCACGATTTGTGAACCGTGATTGTGATTCGATGGTTACATCCGTGAAAAAGTTCTGCAGAGAAATTGTCGTCGAGCAGAGTTGAGACGACATGCTCTTATGATTTATCCCTTTTGTTATCGTACCATCTACATTGCCTGATAAAGGCTGGCATTTTCTATAGAGACCGAAATCTGTGCTGCAAAAAGTGATGCCAGTTGTGAACTTTCCTGACTGAATGGTATCGTTGAATAACGTAAACCGTACAGTAAGCCATAGACTTGACGATTACGGAAAAGAGGTATTGCCATGAGTGCCCGAACTGGAAAGTTGTCGGGAAGTTCCAATGAGATACGCTTTGCGGTGTCATGAAGATCCTGTGTACAGAATGGTCGGGTCGTGGCAAAAAGATGATCATGAAGCAACGACTCAGTTACCTTGACACATACATCAAGCTGATCAGGCCTGATACCATACCAGGCAACACATTCGGGAATGGTTCTCTGTTTTTTTAAGACAATCGTAGCTGCATCTGAACAGAAGATGGACGAAAACACACAAACTATTTCATTGCATATATCTTTAATAGTAGAAAGACGGGTTATTTCATATCCTGTTTCAATAATTTTTTCAAGCAGCGCACTCCGCCGCGACTCTTCTATTGACAAACCAATTCTATACCCCATTGTCATGAGGAGATCCCTGTCCCCGTCTGAAAATGGAGATTGAGTGCACCTGGCAAGAACCATAACACCTCTTGACATTTCAGAAGCACTGGTCAAAGGTACCGAAATAGCCGTTCTAACACCAAGCTCTCGTAAAATTGGATCGATATTTTTATCTAATTCTGCCTGATTGGAAATTACGACATCGTTGGTTGTAAGAACAGTTGCAGTATGTCCGTTTATATCATCGGAAAAACAGCACTGATCCATTTTTTCAGGGACACCCAGTGTCGCCAAAGGAATAAAACTACCAGTTCCCACAGGATCAAGAATTACAACAATATCGGCAAAAAAAAGTTCAGAGAGCAAAACAAGCAGACGATCTAAAACCGTTTTTATTGACGCAGGCTCACTTAAAATTGCAAGCAGACGTGTAATGCGGGTTGTATTGGCTACTGCAAGTTGCGCTGTATGAATCGCATTGTCACGTTCTTTTAATGCATTGCTCAGTTCTGACTTTAATTTTTCCACATTTTCTGAACCATTTACAGAAGGAAATGGTTTACTTATTTTACAACAATCATTCATCAGATCCCCGAATCTTACAATGCAATACTTGCCAACGTTGCATTATGTGTACTCAAAACCCCAGCTGAACGGGCAAATTCACCACAACAATAAAAACCAAAGGATGGTATATCACCAGCGGTTTGTTGAATAATCTGGGCTTCCTTAGCTGCATGCGCTCCAAATATCGTCGCGCGTGCAGCGCAACTGAATGATAAAAGAACCCCTGCATCTTTATTAAAAGAAAGGGCTTCTTTTGTAACATTCTCTGCAATCCCAAGTAGTGCATCAATGTCACCAGCCATTACCTGAACAGCACTGCCAACGGGAGGCACACATCCTTGAATTCTGAGTGTACCCTGGTCATTTTTTGATCGCGCAACCCTTATGATGGTCGACCCGTCATACTGAATCAATCCAAGCGGGTGTAGAATCGATGTACCCCAGAATTTTTCAATTGCCAATTCTCCTGGTGCTATTCCGATCTGTTCTTCATACACTGTTGCAGCAGGCCGACCTGCAAGTTCAAGTATTTCTGTCCCTTCAGCACGTGTCACAAGCAGTGGAATTCCAATGGGTTTCCAGCCATGTGCTACAAAGGTTTTTAACGGATGATCGCTGGCAATCCAGAGCGCCACTGCTCCTTTTTCCACAATCTGCTCATTATGAAACACGAATGTCTTTTCAAATTTCTGTTCATCACCGGCAGCCCCACCCGCAAAACACACGTTAGGACCAGTAACACGATAGACACCGTTAATTACCTGCTGAAGATCACCCGCCAGTTGATCGACAAAAAGCAGTAGTGCAGCATGGGGACTCTCCCCGGCGCACTCCTGACTCTTACGAGCCAGCTCTTGTCCTGTTTTTTCGAGATCTCCATAAATCTGAGATGCAGATGCAGCGCCAAACCGGTACGTTCCACCACCAAGTACAAGAACACTGACCCCGGCTTGAAACCCTAAATAGACACCATTAGCCATTTCTCCAGAACTGGTACATCCAACAAGTAGTGCATCACCAGTGACCGACCTGATCCCTTTTATCAGCGTTTTCAGATCAAACCGTGGCGTTGTGAATACCATTACGAGTGAAGGCTTAACTGCGCCCAGAGATGCAACTGCTTTCTGCGCAGCTTCCTTTCCTGCAGAAAAAGAATCCTGAATTGTGCTGATTCCAATACCGGACAAAAGCTTATTAGGACTTGCCATAAACTCCCCAACCAGATAACTAATTTATAAGACAAAGATACATTTACAATTTCAACGTAATGTAGCAATATGGAAATCGCCATTTAAAAAGGCAACTTAAATATAGTCAAGGGAACCAATATGCAGCGTTTAAACGATTATTATGTGTAAACAGTGCAATTCGATTTTTTACCACAGAGGACACAGAGAACACTGAGGCATGAAAAACGATAGGAGTAGGAAAAAAGAGTTAAATATACTGATGAACAAAAACAATCTTGTACAAGTCAATTTTTAGAACCCAAAAATTCTAATCTCTGTGTTCTCCGTGTCCTCTGTGGTTAATTAAAAACCAACACATAAAACTAAATGATTCTCATGACATGTCGCTCTCAAGCGCTGAAAGCGCGAAATACACCAGCCCGCCCTGCTGGCTCGGGTTAATACGAACCTATAATTTATCATAAGCCCTGTAAGGGTGGAATATACGTTGCGCAATCGCATTCGTAAATTATCCGAACTGTGATGTGTATGATTTTTGTGATAAACATGATTTTTAAAATTGAACAGCATAATATTTTATGTGAATTGCGCTGGTCAACCGGATTACACCGATTGAATTATTTTACCAATACAGAATTCGTTTTTTGATTGTGTGTGTGTTCGTGAATTATAGAAACATTTGGTAGTAGTAGGGACAAGGCATGCCTGTCCCTACTACCAACAATTCGAATTTGACAAATCATAATTACCAATTACCAATCGTCGCGGTCTCTTTTCTCCAGGATGTTTCCTGTTCGTAGGCGGCTCCGATTTTAAAAAGCTGTTCCTCCTGCCATGGCGGGCAGATGATCTGCATGCCGACCGGCAACTTTCCCTCTTTTGTAAATCCACAGGGAATGCTCATGGCGGGAAGTCCTGCAAGGCTTGCCGTTACGGTAAAAATATCCGCAAGATACATATGCAACGGATCATCAGTGAGCTCTCCGATTTTAAACGGCGGGATCGGTGATGTTGGCGTTATGATACAATCGACATTATTGAATGCGTTAAGAAAATCCTGCTGAATCAATCTTCGTACCTGCAGCGATTTCAGATAATAGGCATCGTAATAACCAGCACTTAGCACAAAGGTTCCAAGCAGTATTCTACGCTTAACTTCCTCACCGAACGCTTCCGAACGTGATCTGAAATACATATCGTGGAGGTTTGCCACATTGTCAGCCCTGTAGCCATAATGGGCACCATCATAACGGGCAAGATTACTTGATGCCTCAGCTGTAGCACAAAGATAGTATGTTGACACAGCATAATCAGTATGCGGAAGACTTATTTCAACAACCTGCGCACCTTTTTTTACCAGAAGGTCAATACCTGACTGTACCAGATGACGAATTCCGGCATTGAGTCCTTCGAGAAAATACTCCTTCGGAACACCAATCCGCAAACCCCTGACATCCCTGCCTATTGACGCAGTATAATCGGGAACAGCACGTGCTGATGACGTTGAATCGTGAGGATCCTCACCGGAAATTACCTGCAGCAGTGATGCCGCTCCGTGAATATCACGGGCGAATGTTCCTACCTGATCAAGCGATGACGCATACGCGATAACACCGTAACGGGAAACACGTCCGTATGTGGGTTTTACACCCACAAGGTTACAGAATGATGCCGGTTGGCGAATCGAGCCACCGGTATCGGTGCCCAGAGAGAATGGACACTCCCCTGCCGCTACCGCAGCCGCAGAGCCACCCGATGATCCTCCGGGTGTTCGTGACAGATCCCAGGGATTATAAGTCTTTTTGTAACCGCTGTTTTCGCAGGATGATCCCATTGCGAATTCGTCAAGATTCAGTTTACTGATCAACACAGCGCCGGCACGTTCGAGTTTATCAATTACCGTAGCGTTATAAGGCGGAATATATCCTTCCAGGATTCTTGACCCTGCGGTAGTCTGTGTTCCTTTGGTACTGATCACATCCTTGATACCTACTGGTATGCCAAGCACCGGTGTTTTCTCACCACTGCTGATCCGCGCATCGGCAGCATCAGCAGCTTTGAGCGCCTTATCGTACATCGGTGTAAGTATCGCACCGATTTTGATATCAACTTTCTCGCTATGGTCAATAAATGCCTGTGTTAATTCCCTGCTTGATACCTGCTTTGATGCAAGCGCGTCCTGAAGTACCTTGACAGGTTGAACAACGATATTTTCTTTTGTCAATTGCATGCTCATATCATTAAATCACTTTCGGAATAACAAAGTAATCAAGTTTTGACATCGGTGCATTCGCAAGAACATCACCGGTAGTCAGACTGTCAGCAGGAGTATCCGCCCGGAGCGGTTTGTCAACATCGAAAGGATTACTTAAGGGTACAACATCCTTTGTGTCAAGTTCATTGAGTTTTTCAACGTAACTGATAATATCACTTAATTGACCGGCGACCTTTTCCTCTTCTTTTTCATCAAAAGAGAGACGTGCAAGATTCGCGATTTTTTTAATCATTTCAGGAGAGATCTGACTCATGTATGGATCCTGTTCAAGTTGATTATTCCAAAAATATCAGGTAATACGAAGGTAAAATACCTTATACAGCAGTAATCCGCAATTGAAAAGAAGGCTTTGGAGGAGACTATACTAACGTCCTGTTAGCGGGTACTACAATACTTCTTTATAAACAGCCATTGTGGCAGCGGCAATATTTTTGAGTTTAAACTGTTCGGCATGTACGAGTCCTGCATTGACCATATACTCGCAATAACCGCCATTATCCAGCAGATAGCGAATAGCATCACCAATCTGTTCGGGGTTTTGAGGATCGATATAGACTGTATACGGTCCTCCAGCTTCTTCAAAACAACCACCCTTTGTTGTAATCACAGGCGTATTCGAAACCATTGCCTCAAGAATCGGCATTCCGAACCCTTCATAGATTGACGGATACACAAAGAGCCGGGCCTGCTGATACAGCGCCGGAAGGTCCTCAAATGGAACATTGGTAAGAATATGTACATCCCTGATTCTGTTTTCGCTAATATATGCCCGCACCTCATCGAGATACGGCGTACTGCGGCCGACAATCACCAGTGGATAGCGTATCTTACGAATATGCATTGCTTTAATAACAGAGAGAATATTTTTCCGTTTTTCAATAGTACCAACATTCAAAATAAACTCGGCAGGAAGTTTATACTTTTGCAACATCTGCTGTTTCGCGTACAGAGTCACTGGATTCCAGTACACAGACGCGCAGGCAAGGTAGACTACCCGTATCTGTTCTTCATTGACATTGCAGGTAAGTACGAGGTCATCTTTGGTCTGTTTACTTATTGTAATTATCCGTGTTGCATTCGCAATAGCATTGCTGAGTTTCTTTTTGTAAACATTACGATCAATAGGTTTATACAGTTCAGGATAATGAATAAAGATAATATCACAAATTGATGCAATCGCGGGAACATCTGTTTTCTCTATACCAAACGGAATCTCATTACTGAGTCCATGAAAAATGTCAATCTTATCCTGTTTTACTTCCGATGGAATTCCATGGGTTCGCCAGAGTGACTGAAATTTCTTATAGAAAATAGTATTAGGCCCCTTAATCAGTACATTCTTTGCCGCTGTCTGATACCTGGCCCTGTGAGGTTTTGGTGTATAGAGGATGTAGGAGTTATGTGGAAAGTATGTCGATAGTCCGGCAATTGTTGACCGGCTGTAATTACCAAGCCCGGTATTATTGAAAAACGCCCGTTTTGCATCAAATCCGATTTTCATTCACTGAATATACGCGATAGACACTGTTTTAGCAAGGAATTGGATTGATATCTATAAAAAAACGGATGATACACACACTATGTATCACCCGTTTAATAATTTTTCAGACTATGTAATCAGTCAAGATAGAGTTCATCAACATTACTCTCGATCTTTGCCTTATTTCTATAGCTTTGAAACCAACCGTAATACAAACGCTGAATAGTTCTCATTTTCAGTTCTTCTTTAACAGTTTTAACACCATCAGAATTCCAGTCGATTTCAGGAGCCTTGTTTACATATATCAACTTTACAAGATAGTAGGTTCCGTCAAATTCAATTACATTTGAGATTTTATTCAAAGGTGTTACAAACGCGATAGCAGATACCTTTGTATCGTTTCCAATACCTGGCACATATCCATTAACAGAAATAGTATCTGTTACACCAGAAAACACCTTTGGATCAGAATCTTTAATTGCCACCAGTGATGATGTATCACTTAACTTCTGCTTGACACTATCCATGTATTCCTTTGCCATCTGTTTGCGGACAGAATCAATAATTGTTGTCCTGATTCTTTCCTTGACAGATTCAAATGGAGCAATCCCTTTTTTGGTAGTTTCTTTAACAGCAACAACATAATATGCATCATTATTTTCAAGTCGTTCTACAGTATATTTCCTGTCACTGCTGCCAAATGCAAGTTGTCCCGCACCTGACAAGTACCCTATCTTTGGAATCAATGCTCCTTTTGCATAAAAACCGGTAGAATCGAACTCAACACCAGGAAAGTTTTTAATCGCAAGAGGAAGTTTATTCTTCTCGTCAACAAGTGCCACAAGACTATCTGCCCTGTCAGAGAGCATTTCGAAGGTTTCTGCTGATGGTGCAAGTTTTTTCAGAATATGACGTGCCTTTACCCTGGCAGTGGAATCCTTACCCGTTTTCCCCTCTACGTAAATTATATGATATCCGTACTGAGTTCTGACCGGATTGGACACTTTACCACTGTCCGTACCAAAGGCTGCAATTTCAAACGGAAGAACCATCTGACCACGGCCAAAAAATCCAAGATCTCCACCATTCGGAGCACTTCCTTCATCATCAGACTCCAACCTTGCCTCATTCGTAAAAGCTTCACCTGGATTTGTTGACTGTTCAACACGTGTTCTGATTTCATTCAACTGATTTACCAGTTCTCTTTCATCTGCAGCAGTGGCAACCTTCGGGAATTTTGCGAAATAAAGATTTGCCTGAGCTTCTGACTTGAACGAATCAGGATTGGCCTTATAGTACTTTAACAATTCTTCATCGCTTGTCTTATTAGTGTCGACATCAAGAGCATACAGATTTACTCTTGCATACTCGTACTTAACCTTACTGTTTGTCATGGTAGCTTCCCAGGCTATTTCTGCTTTTGACGGAATAGCGCCGGCATTGAGTATTTTTTCGAGTTTTTGTGCAGGAACAGCACTCTCACGAGCATAACTCTCTACACTTGTCAACCATGGATAATGATCGTAATTTGCCGGATCGTTAAGAAAATTTACGTATTTGCTGGTATCAAACACACCATTTGTCTGAAAAATCGAAGCCGTATCAACACCCGGAATCGGGTTTCTCTTTATGTATTCGAACACTTCATCTGCGGATGCGCTTATTTTCATTTTATTAAGAATTTCCTGAGTCAGAATGGACTGAACCTGCTGTTCCCATACCTGACGTGGTACCATTTGATATTGTGCCTGCGGAACCTCACCACCACCACGCTGCTCCTGAAGTCTCTGACGTTCAACATTAACATGCTGATCAAATCTGCTCAGTGGAATCTCTTTGCCATTTATAGAACCAGCCGTTGAGTACTTGTTTTTGGGTCCACCGGCATTCATACCCCAGTTAAAAAATATGGTTCCTATCACAAAAGTGACAAGAATGACTATCATTATTGTGGGAGCCATTTCCCGCATTTTCTTGATCATAAGATCTCCTATGATTGTGCGTATACAATGAAATTAATTTTCGTACTTATCAGCGGGTAACTGAGTCTTTACCTGAGGAACTACTGAATATGTAACCACGTAGCCTGAGATTTAAAATCAAACCCTGATATCACCCTGTTACTACCAAACCGATAAAAAGCTACTTTGCCTGCTTTTCTTTTTTGCCATCTTTTACGGTTTTTTCTATTTTTTCAATTTTGTCAACTTTTTCTTTTTTTTCAGCATTTTCCGTTTTTTCAACTTTTTTAGGTATCAATAATGAACTATAAACATCCTTATTTGATATCAACGAAACAGCAGCCTTCAGTTGCGTATCATCTGCGAGCTTTGAACGGAAGTATATTTCGTGATCCTGACCATACTCACGATACAATATCGCATCACGCAGAAGCTTCCTTATCTCTTTATCATTACTTGCAACCGCACGCTTGCTCTCTTCCACAAGCACAGAATCAACCCGCTGAACCATTACTTTCATTTCAGCAAGCTCGGCATCTTCAAACTTCGGCAGTTCAGGATAAAGAACAACCTTTTTCCCGAGAGAATCAACTGTATCTTTCAACCCGGCACTTTTCTTGAACTCCTCAAACCGCATCTGTGCAACACTCTGGAATGTAAACTTTGTTGAATCAAGAAATTTGAAGAAACCTTTGATTGTTGCAGCATCAGGCATATAATCCTTATCAATTTTAACGTTGCGTTTTTTAAGCTGAGGATAGATGCTGTTAGCAAACTGGAAAAACACATCCTTCACAAGCAACGCACGAACCGGCAAAGCAGGAATATCAATTTTAACAACAGTATCCGGAATTATGCCTCCGCTGCCATACACGAGACGTCCGGTTCTCTTGGTCTTGTAAACAGTTGTATCAATCTTTGATTTGCGGGTTTCGGAACTGTCCGCATTAGCAGTACTTCCTTCTGAACTACCAGCCTCATCCACGTCATCACCATTACCACGAATAGAATTCTCTGGCCTGTTTATACAACGGCCTGACGGTGTGTAGTAAAAAGCAGTTGTCAATTTGATTGTATGCGTCGGATCAAGCGGCAACAGTGTCTGAACCGATCCCTTACCAAATGTTGTATCACCAACCACTATTCCCCGATCCCAATCCTGAATTGCACCACTTACAATTTCTGATGCACTCGCGCTTGCATAGTTTACAAGCACTGCAAGAGGCATTTCGGGTGGAACAATCGGCTGTGATGATGAATACGATTCTTTATTTTGTCCGCTAACCCGTCCTTTAGTAGAAACAATCAGCGATTTCTTTGGAAGAAACTTCTCTGACACTTCAATAGCCTGAGGCAGCAAACCACCAGGATTATGACGCAGATCAAAGACTAATCCTTTTATACCTTTTTTCAATAATTCTTTGATTGCCTTCTCCACTTCCGCACCAGCATCTTCGGAGAATGTTGTGAGCTGGACATAACCGATACTATCTGATATCACACCGGAAAACGGTACCGATTTAATGTGTATAATTTCACGGCTTATTGTATAATCAACATCTTTCATCTCACCGCTGCGACGAATAGTGATCGTTACTTTCGTACCAGGCTCACCACGCAATTTGCCGACTGCATTATCAATAGTGATACCGGCAGTCGATTTCCCATCAATTTTAAGTATCTGGTCACCGGATTGAATTCCAGCGCGTGATGCCGGAGTTCCTGCAATCGGGGTCATTACCGTTAACACTTTATCACGAATAGAGATCTGAATACCAAGCCCACCGAATTTTCCCTCAGTGTGAATCTTAAGTTCCTGATATTCCTTCTCTTCAAAGTAGGTCGTATGAGGATCAAGGATATGTGTCATCCCTTTGATTGCGTTGTCAATAAGATCTTTTGACGAGACCTCCTCAACGTAGTTCTGATGAATCTTAGATGCAACATTGTCAAGACGAACAATGTCTTTGTAGAAGCTGTCACTGTCAGCCCTGGTCGCATCAACCATTAGCCCCATCACAACAACGACAAGTATCACGACACCAACAAGAGGAATTTTCCCGAAAGAACTCTTTTTGTCTTTTTGAATTTCCATTCACACACCTGGTTATTTGATTATTGACTACAATAATTAAGTACTGATTAAAAGCATTCTCCCTAAACAAAGCAATACCTGCCCTATAGTTTATAGAGAACTTGAAAATATATCACGTATCAACAGGTTTTCCTGTTTTTTCTTTATTTTATATGTTTTTGTATCAAATTTATCACTTCTTCAGAAATCTGCTCAATACTTTGCTCTGCATTTATAAGTTTGATCCGTTCAGGCGAACTTTTTGCCATGTTCAGAAATCCATCCCGTATCTTTTGAAAAAACTCTGCACTGTTTTGTTCAAGACGGTCCTTTGCCTTGTTTATTTTTGCCATCCTTACTGCCGAAGTTTCAACACTTAAATCGAAAATAAAGGTCAGATCTGGATTCAAGCCCCCCGTTGCATAGGTATTGACCGTCTTGAGAACGTCCAGAGGAATTCCCCGCCCATATCCCTGATATCCGAATGTTGCCTCTTGAAAACGATCGCAGAGAACGATTTTTCCACTCGCCACCTCAGGAATAATTTTTTCACGGACATGCTGCGCCCTTGCTGCACAATAAAGCAGTATCTCGCATTCGTTGACCATCTCGCTATTGTCAGGCGACAGGAGAATCTCACGAATTTTCTCTGATATTAATGTACCCCCCGGTTCACGGGTAACAACGACATCAAACCCTTTTTCTGCCAATAGTTTCGAAGTCAAAGCGAGCTGCGTACTCTTCCCGCACCCGTCAATGCCCTCGAATGTTATAAATTTTCCCTGCATCAGATCTTACGCTCCATGACATTTCTTGAATTTCTTGCCACTACCACATGGACAGGGATCATTACGCCCGACTTCAAATGCATTACGAACAACAGGTTGCCTTGGTGGCTGCGGCCCATTGCGATTGGTCATCTGCTGCTGAGGTGCACTGTTGTATGAATGTTGCTGTACCGGTGCAGCCTGCTGAGCGGCAGGTTCCTGAGAGGATTGTCCACCAGCCTGTGTAAAAACGTTAAAATTTCCATGAAGCGTCTGTGATGGCTGCGGTACCGGAGCAGAACGCTGTTCAACACGCTCAAGTCTGAAGATGAAGCTTGTTACTTCTTTTGAGATCATCGTCCGCAGCTCTTCAAACATATGCAAACCTTCACGCTGATACTCAAAAAGAGGGTTTTTCTGACCGAACGAACGATACTGCACACCGCTCTTCAGATGATCCATCTCGTAAAGGTGATCTTTCCAGAGGTTATCAATAACCATCAGGAATACATGGCGCTCAAACTGACGCATCAACTGTGATGTAAACCTGTGTTCCTTGTCGTTATACTTATCCTTGACAAGTTTCCATACATCATCAAAAAGCTGCTGCTGCGTCTTTGTTGTCAATTCATCATCACTGATTTTATACGAGACCCCAAACATTGTTTGAATATCACCATACAATGCCTGAAGTGCCCAGTTTTCAGCATACTTGCCGTTGCTGGTATGCAGTACGATCATATCATCAAGCGTTGATGCCACCTGGTCAAGAATTTCCTCTTTCAGATCTTCTCCTCTGAGAATTCTCTGACGTAAACCATAAATCTCTTTACGCTGAAGATTCATGACATCATCGTAATCCTTAAGATGCTTACGAATTTCAAAGTTTCTTCCCTCAACACGCTTCTGAGCGTTTCCGATTGCGCTGCTGACAAATGGATGTGAAATAACTTCACCATCCTCGGCACCCAGCCTGTCCATAATATTAGCAATGCGTTCAGAACCGAAAATTCTCATCAGGTCATCATCAAGCGAAAGGTAAAACTTAGTTGATCCGGGGTCACCCTGACGTCCTGCACGACCTCTGAGCTGATTATCAATACGGCGTGACTCGTGTCGTTCCGTTCCCAGAATATGCAGACCACCTAGTTCCTTTACTTTTAAATGTTCCTCTTTTGTCTGTTCATAGAACTTTGCGAATTTGACACGTTTTTCCTCCTGAGTCATTGATTCAGGATCGATCCCCTGTTTGATAAGCTCGTTATTAGCCATAATCTCAAAGTTACCGCCAAGCACGATATCTGTTCCACGACCGGCCATATTGGTCGCAATCGTAACTGCACCGAGCTTACCGGCCTGCGCAACAATTGTCGCTTCCTTTGCATGCTGCTTTGCATTCAAAACCTCATGTTCAACGCCCGCACGCTGCAACAGTTTACTTAACAATTCAGATTTTTCAATTGATGTCGTTCCGACAAGCACCGGTCGCCCGATTTCCTTCATCGCCTTGATATCCTTTACAACCGCATTATATTTTTCTCTATGCGTCTTGTAGATTTCATCATTAAAATCATTACGTTTGAGACCACGGTTAGTAGGAATTGTTACCACATCAAGCTTATAGATTTCATGGAATTCAGCCGCTTCAGTAACAGCCGTACCAGTCATACCTGCAACTTTTGCGTACATCTTGAAAAAATTCTGGAACGTAATCGTTGCAAGCGTCTGGCTTTCACCGGCGATCTTTACACCTTCCTTCGCCTCAAGTGCCTGATGCAACCCTTCGCTGTAGCGGCGTCCGTGAAGAATACGGCCGGTAAATTCATCAACGATAAGAATCTGTCCATCCTGTACCACATAGTCGACATCAATTTCAAACAGTGAATATGCCCTTAAAAGCTGACTTACAGAATGGATACGTTCGGAATGCGTTGCATATTCACGATGAATCTGCTCTTTAAGCACTGCTTTATCTTCAATGGAGAGGGATTCATCCTTGTCAATTTTACCAATTTCTTCAGCAAGATCCGGAACAACAAAAAAGTTCTGATTTGAACCGCCGACAAGATTACGACCTTTGTCTGTTAGCTCTGCACTGTGACCGGATTCATCTATTGTGTAGTACAACTCCTCGTCAAGCTCGTGAGTTTTTTTGTCACGATGATAATCTGTTTCAACCACTTTGACAAGTTTCGCAATTCCCTGCTCTTTTAACATTTTAATAAGCTTTTTATTTTTTGGAGATCCGCGTTTTGCAATCAGGAGGCGCTTTCCGGCCTCATAATCCTTGCCTCCCTGTTGCAACAGCCCTTCCGCCTCTGCAACAATATCCTGAACAAGTGTCATTTGTGCATTTACAACCTTTGAAACCTGTGGTTTCAACTCCTCATATTCCTTATTGGAACGTGCGACCTGACCGGAAATAATAAGCGGCGTTCTCGCCTCGTCAACAAGAATATTATCCACTTCGTCAATGATAGCGAAATTCAGTTCACGCTGTACACATTGCTCCGGTGATGTCGCCATGTTGTCACGCAAGTAGTCGAACCCGTACTCGTTATTGGTTCCATAGGTAATATCACAGCGATACGCTTCAGCACGTTCAGGCCCGTGTGGTTCCGTTGTATCAAGACACCCGACTGTAAGTCCGAGGAATCTGAAGATTCTCCCCATCCACTCACTATCGCGTTTTGCAAGGTAGTCGTTGACAGTAATAACATGTACACCTTTGCCGCCAAGTGCATTAAGGTAGGCAGCCATTGCAGCAACCTGTGTCTTACCCTCACCGGTTTTCATCTCGGAGATTTTTCCCTGATGCAGTGTAATCGCGCCCATCACCTGAACATCAAAGTGGGCCATAAATGGTATCTCACCCAAAACCGGGTCGGTAACCATTCTTCTCTCACCAAGTACCCTGTGCGTAGCTTCCCGAACAACAGCAAACGCCTCCGGCAGGAGGTCATCAAGCGTCTCACCAGCAGCAAGGCGTTCCCTGAATTCACCGGTTTTTGCTTTTAACTCATCATCAGATAGTTTGCTAATTGTCTCTTTGAGACCATTGACTCTCGCAAGTATTGGACGAATTTTTTTAACATCCCTGTCCTGTTTTGATCCAAAAAGAAAACCAAGAAATTTTAGTAGTGTCATTGTTCAGAAACCTTTTTTATGTGAAATTCCCTGATTCGCACTTTTTTCAGAGTCTTTCGTTCAAATATACTATTCATTTCCGTTTTAAAATCTTCCGCAAGCTGTTCCTTCTTTAACGATGCTAACGGTTTGTCCTGCAAAACATTAAGCGCAATCACCCTGAGCGCATCACGATTAATATGTAAATCACTCCTGTCCACCGAATCAGTGTAAAATAGCTCAAGCGCCAGTGAAATAATAAGATCTTTTCGATCTATTACACGACTTTGTACATTTGTGAGTAAAAAAACTTGTTCTTTTAGAAGATTTTTTGCCTGGTCTGCGGATTTTTTATCACTGGAAGCAACAGATGCAGTATCCTGAGCATCAAACTGCTTTGGAATGCGTTCATCAGTTGATTGTTCTCCTGAAACCAATTTAGATTCAACCGTTGAAAGCATTGTCGCTTTTTTATCTGCCGGTTCTTTATGATTGTCATTCGATTCAATCAGATTATCATCTGCGTGTGAATGTGCAGACATTTTTTCCTGAGATAGATTCTTTTGAATTTTATCTGATGTATCTTTTTGATTTTCAGTAGATTGACCATCCAATTCGGTATCATCTGATACAATACTATCCATCATGACCGATAACTCAGATTCATCAAAAGAAAATGATGTATTGTCAGACGTATTCGTGTTTTCTGATTTCCCGGAAATCAGATCATTATTATTCAAAACGATAACTGCCGCAACTACCGCAACAGCTATTACACTGATAGTAGTAACTTTCGCGTGACGAGTGCGGGATTTTTGCACCTTTTCCCATGATGCCTGATTCATGCAATAACCTTAACATATCATTACGTAATACCGGCCCACTACATTACAAAATATGAATACCGATAACCAACAGAGTATAAATTACAATTTGGACTTACTGTCATCAAGCGCACACGTTAAAGGAATCCCCTTTGAAAATTTATCAACAATATCCGGAAACATAGCCTGAACCTCCGGTTCTCCCCTTAAAAACTGTAACCCAACCCTGTATTTTTGTCCACACTCATTTGAATAAATGACTCGTACCCGGACACATTTATCGTTGATATATAAATTCAGTTCACTATCTTTTTTACGGGGTGCAGACAGAAGCAGCGCCATTCCTGAAGTACTCATGTCGAATACAGTACCCGGCTCACCACTGCTGAGGTTCTCTATTCTCTCACCATCACGCTCTTTCATATTGCCTCCGTGAAAAAATACCGGTCATCATTTTTTGCTACCTCTAATGGCAAATTTATTGCTGGCATTCGTTCCCTGCAGGTGATTACATTCCTATCGTTTACCCAATTAAATTCTATCGTTTTCAATCGGCGTTTTCAATCGGCGTTTTTTTAATCGGCGTTTTTTAATCGGCGTTTTTTAATTGCGTTTTTTAATTGCGTTTTTTAATACGTGCGGGCGAATAATGATTCGCCCCTACGATTGGCCTTCGAATACGAATGGGTACACAACCTCGACTGGTGTACCGTCGCTAACCACAGGAAATTGCCATCGCCTGATATACCTGAGAATTGTTTCGTCAAATTCAGGGTTGTTAATTGTCGTTTTGACAACAGATACATTTGAAACTGCTCCGGATGGCAATATTGTGAACTTAATCGTCAGGCGTCCGCTCAATGCCGGATCACGTTTCAACCAGTCTTCATAAACGCGCTTTAAACGCTGGGTCTCGCGCTGTACAACCCTTAAAATGGCAGCCTGACTTCTGTCTGCATGCGCCGATGATTCTCCACTGATTTCTGGTGGCGCAGATGTAATATTTACGTTTGCAGCACTTGCCACCTGTGCAACTTCTGCTTTACCAACGCTTTGTTTTTCTATACCCACATCTGTTGTACGGGAACCTTTCCGTTCTGTACCCTCTGTAGTAGCAGCATCAGCCTTTCGGGTTGCAAATGATCCCTTTGTAATATTCAGGTTTGAAAGATCCCCCAGTCCATCATCAGCCGCTGTACCAAGAAGGTCTGCTGCGGATGCCACCGTACTTCCGCCTCCACCACCTCCGCCGGTTGCTGTAATCGCAGCGAAAATACCTGATGACTGAATCTGCTTTGATACCTCTTCACGCACCTGACGACGGGTTTCGCTTGTGGCCTCTTTCCTCTGTTCTTTTTCTGCAAAAGATTCCTTATTCCGGTCGACTTTTACCTCTTCCTTCTGATCCTCATCCATCACTTCTTCCTTAGTTTCAATAGCCGGACCAGTTGTACTCTTCTCCTCTTTTTTAACCTCTTCTTTTGGCTTTGGCTGATTCATAACCAGTTGAGCATAACGTTCCTGAATTTTAAGTATCTGTTTCTCATCCTGGGTTGAATCTACTTTCACAAATGTAGATAGCAGACCAATCGTTGCGTAAAAAAGAAATACCAGAACTCCAAAAATTACAAGAAATCTGCGTTCGAACCTGCTGAAAGGCCCGCGCTTATACTCTTTTGGAAAAGCAGGAATTCTTTTTCCATCCTGCTTCATGTAGAATATTCCCGAGTGGTTTCTGTTCGCCATTTATTCCTTCCTGTACACTACCAGATTCATAGTGGGATATCCGGCCTGACCACAGGTATACATCACACGGGTCAAAATATTATATGGAATTTCGACATCACCCTGAATTGAGATCTTTCCCGAGAACTCAGTTTTAAACATCTCTGCTGATTTTCTTGCCTCTTTATTGTGTTGATCAAGCACTTTGAAAAGGGGCTCTATTAAAAATTCCTTCTGCTCCATAACCTTTTTATAAGTGCCAGGATCAATAACGATTTCATTTTCCACCATGATGGTATTACTTGACACCATAATATTAAGCGCTTCATGTGCGATTGTTTCAATCGTTGATGTCGGCAATACAAGCCCGGTTGCCGGAGTTACAAGCTGCCCCTGTGATGAGTAATTCTTTATTAAAAAGACCACCATCAGGGTAAACATATCAATCATTGAGGTGATGTTCAGTTTTACGACACCACCACCGCGATTTCTTCTTCTGCCTCTTCCCAGGTGACGACCGCTCATTGTACTATACCTCCCGCGATCGACACATTCGGAAACATTGTCGCATTACCATGAGGCGTCTTTGTTCCACGGGCTGCATCCATTACATCAATAACTGTTTTGTATTTAATCTTCTCCTCTGCCACAATTTTTATACTCTCATGATCAGGAAAGATTGTATTTCCAGTTAAATCCTTCTTTGTATAGGCAAGATACAACTGGTACAAATCCGCACCCGGAGGTACTGCATCACCAAAGTTCGCTTTCAATAATTCATACAGCGCTTTACGTTTAACTTCCGCAAGCTTTGCATTAAGGGTGATATAGTCATATTCGCCATTGACAAGAGGAATATCAGGCTGATCCGGAGCACTTTTAACCGTATCGGTCTTGAAATAACTGAACAGATTAAAACCTTTGGATGTTATGACAATTCCAACATCAAGCTTCTGATTTTGAAGCTCGTTACTACTGCCACCACCGCCGCTACCCTGAGACGATTCAGGGAGTTTAAGTTCTATCGCACCAATCCGTACAAATTCCGATGATGTCAATAGCAGCGGAATCAGCATAACCATCAGGTTAAGCATTGGTGTGACATCAGCATCTGCCACTTCCTCATCCTGATGACGACTTTTAATAACACTCATTCTGGTATGCACTGATGATGGAGGGTTGAGCAGTTTTACAACTGCAACAGCATATCTGTCAATTTCACTTAATGAGCTTTCAACTTTCGAACGCAGCCATGCATAAATACCCACACAAGTAATTGATAAACTAAGACCAACAAGTGTGGAGTTCATCGCAGCTGAAATACCAGCCGCAAGTAGTGCTGTTTTTTCTGATGCCGCAATATCAGGACGTCCAACAGCAGCAAATGACATGATAAGCCCGAAAACCGTACCAAGAAGCCCAAGAAGCGTTGCAGCATTACTGATCATGACGAGGTAACTCAGCCTTTTTTCAAGCTGTGATGACATATGAAGGGATTCCTCGGCCATGGCATCGATTACAAGTTCCGGAACTGTTGATGCCTTGCGGATTCCTGCACCAAGGATTCGCGGCAGAGCACGTTTACCGGCTGCTGAACACAGATGAAACGCCTCATCATAGGTTTTATTCTCAATCAGATTTTTGAGCTTTGCATATAAGCCCGCTGCATCATAGTCCGTGTGCCTGCCGATTGCAATATATCGTTCAATAGAAATTGCAAAAGCAACAACAGCCATACCTGCAAGAAGCCACATGAAAGCAAAAGCCTCATGAGATGGCAGAAAACATCTGCCTACTTCATTGAGTATTTCCATATCAGATGTTAATTTCCTTTATCATCTTATTATCAGTAAATATCTTGATATTATTATGAGTAATATGAAGTCCAACGCCCTCTTTTAGCTGAGCCGCTGAAATGTGATATTTATGAGTTTTATACGATCTTTCAACAAGTGTATTCATGACGCGCAATGAATACTCATCAAGCTCATCAACAATTCTTTGTGTTTTCGCCCTGAGAAATGAGTACACCATAATAGCGGTGATAGCAACAGAAAGACCAAGAAATGTCGAATTCATAGCAGTTGCGATACCACTCGCAAGCAGTTCTGATTTCTGTGCGGCGTCAATACCCGGCTTTCCGACAGCTGCAAACGACATGATAAGACCATACACAGTACCAAGAAGTCCAAGCAGTGTTGCTACGTTTCCTATCACTGCAAGATACCCGGTTCGCTGCTCAAGACGCGGAATCATTTTAAGCATTGCTTCATCAATGGTATTTTTAATTCTCTCTGCACCAGCCCCGGCATCTTCCAGACCAGCTTTTAATACTCCTGCAATTGCCATATTTTTTGCTTTTTTACAAAGTACAATTGCTGATGGAATATCTTCCTTTTCTATAAAGCTCAGGATATTTTTTACGAACAGCTCTGTGCTTGTTCCCTGCCTGACTGTCAGATAAATAAAACGTTCAATTACTATCGCCAGTGCAAACACACCGGTAGTCATAATTGCCCACATAAATAAAAACGCATCAGCCTTAAGACTAAACGCATGAATCAATTTGGTTACAAATTCCATCGGATTCCTCCCGTTATCTCTATATAAAAACGATTTACATTCTAATAATAAAACAGATTATCTTCACCACTAATAAACTACGTAATTTGTGATCTCACTCACTCCGCACCTGATAAAGATTGTCCGGAATCATTCCTGATCAAGGTTCATACCCCTTGACTCGGGTTCCATCAAACTGAAATGGCAATTTATAGGGGGAGTTTTCAATAATTTGATCATTTACTGAGTTAAGAAGATTGTCATTTTTTCCGTAGCTCTGCATAACCATCGGTTTGAACTCAGGACGTTGCTCTGCTTTAATGAGAACAAGCTGCGGCCTGCGGATTTTACCCTCAATACGCTGTTCCTCAAAAATCATTTTCTTGATATTTTCAGGTGCGGCCAAAGAAGCACCAGCAAGAATAATCAGAAATAGGCACATTTTTAGAATTAACGAAAGTTTCATCCAGGTTCCTGATAGATCATTTGGTGTTTGTTTCTAAGAGTATACTTTCCCGAAACATAGCTTCGCAATAGTATAAATGTAAAAAACTAATAATTTCGTTGAACACATTTTATATTTAGATTGATTGGAGACTTAAAAACGGCATGCAGCATGAATTGCCGTTGTATTGCGACAGATTCGGGTGTTTGTTAACCATATTGTCGCTCTTCATTTATATATGGGTCATAATTCACATGCTATAAAAATCCAGGCACGGGAGAAAGTTGAGTTTATTTTTGGGAAATATGTTAACAAGAGTAAAAGAGATACTTTTAGCAGAAGCACAGGCAATCAAAGACATTCCGCTTGACAGCAGTTTTGAGGAAGCAGTGAATCTTCTTGAACACTGTACGGGAAAGATTATTACCACCGGCATGGGTAAAGCCGGAAATATCGCCCGTAAGGTCGCAGGGACACTCTGTTCCACAGGTTCACCATCAACATTTCTTCATCCCGGTGAGGCAGCACATGGTGATTTAGGTATTTTATCTAAAGGTGATGTCGTTCTTGCATTCTCGACAAGCGGCAAGACGCGTGAAGTAATTGAAATGCTTCAACTGGCAAGTCACCTGGGTATTGATAAAATAATCAGTATTACGTCACATCCTGATGCGACGATACGGTCATTATCAAATGTTGTCATAAATATGGGAGAAATAAAGGAGCCCTGCTATCTGGGACTCACACCCACGGCATCAACAACAGTGCAACTTGCCATCGGTGACACACTCGCACTCATTTTAATGGAACGGAAAAATTTTTCAAAAGAGCAATATGGCCTTCGTCATCACGGCGGCTATCTCGGCCAGAAAGCACGCTCTTTGATTCCTGAGAACGCAGCAGACCTGCCCCTTCCTCCGGAATAATAACGGTATTTTCATCCTGTTACTGAAAGGTGCTACTTTATAGTATGAATACTCAATGCGATTTTCTTGTTATCGGAAGCGGTATTGCCGGTTTATGTTTTGCCATACAAGCGGCAAAATCCGGCAGTGTAATTCTCATAACAAAGAAAAACGATACTGAAAGCAATACCAACTACGCACAGGGAGGGATTGCATGCGTACTCGAAAGGGGTGACTCATTTAATAGCCATATCAAGGACACGTTGACAACAGGGAAGGGATTGTCAAATGAAGAATCTGTGCGAATTCTTGTCGAGGAGGGACCTGACCGCATTAAAGACCTGATCGACTGGGGTGTCAATTTTTCAAAATCAGATGCTACAAGTAATCCGTACCATTTACATCTTGGCAAAGAAGGCGGTCATTCCGAAAACCGTATTGTTCATGCACACGACCTTACCGGTAAGGAAGTCGAAGAAACACTCCTGAAACGCGCACACAGTATAAAAAATATCACCATGCTCGAACATCACAGCGCCATCGATCTTATAACCGACTACCATTTATCTCATACGTTACAACCCGACACCAGCTGTCATGGTGCTTATGTACTTGACAATATAACAAAGATCATTTTCTCTATTCAGTCTAAAATCACCTGCCTTGCAACCGGAGGTGCCGGAAAAGTGTATCTTCATACAACAAATCCGGATATTGCTACCGGTGATGGTTTCGCGATTGCTTACAGAGCGGGAGCGGTTATTTCGAATATGGAATTCATTCAATTCCACCCGACAACACTGTTTCATGAAAAAGCTAACTCATTCCTTATCTCTGAAGCATTACGCGGGCATGGTGCGATTTTGCGGGATGTCAATGGGAGGGAGTTTATGGATAAATACCACCCGCTGAAATCACTCGCACCAAGAGATACTGTTGCACGGGCAATTGACAATGAAATGAAAATATCGGGTGAGCCCTGTGTTTTTCTCGATATCCGTCATGCAGACCCATCAGATACCCGTGAACATTTCCCCAACATTTATGCAAACTGTATAAATTTCGGCATTGACATTACGAAAGATATGATTCCTGTTGTTCCCGCAGCGCATTATATTTGCGGCGGTATTAAAGTCGATACTGTCGGCCGTTCAAGCATTCAGAATCTCTATGCATGCGGTGAAGTATCCTGTACCGGTGTTCATGGAGCCAATCGTCTTGCATCAAACTCGCTGCTGGAAGCGCTTGTATTTGCAAAACGGGCATCCGATCATTCAGCTGAATGTATCAGGAGAATTTCCACAGTAGAACCATCTGCTATTCCTGCCTGGGACGACACCGGAACTATTGACAATGAGGAATGGATTCTTCTTTCACATAATTTCAAGGAAATTCAGTCAGTCATGTGGGACTACGTTGGAATCGTTCGTTCAAACGTCCGTCTTGGACGAGCTGCGAGACGAATTCAACTCCTTGAAAAAGAGATTGACAATTTTTACAAACGTACGAAGGTAACGGCGAAATTACTTGAGCTCAGAAATCTTGTAACAACTGCAAAACTTATCGTTTCATCAGCTGCACAGCGTAAAGAGAGCAGGGGTTTACACTATACCACCGATTACCCTGAACAAAATGACAGATACTGGAAAAAAGATACCATACTGTCCCGTTTAAAACACAGATGAATAGTATTACTGTAGTATTCACAGCACTACTGATAACCGTCCTGATAATTTCAGTGATCTGTTTTGTACGTACTCCTGTAAATACAAACAGCAAAGTACTTCTTGTCTCAATACGTATTATGCTGATTACTGCAATTGCACTTGCGTTTTTTGAACCGGAACTATCACTCAACAGATTGTCAACTGCGAAAAGGTCTATTGTATTGTTAATTGACAATTCAAAAAGCATGACCGGTTTTGCTCCTGACAGCACCGTCATTGCGCCTGTAAACAAGATCCTGCAATCTGCGTCCATCAATAATAAAATATCCGTTACAGCGTTTACATTCGGCGATACATTACGGCCGTTCACACAATTTGATAAACACTCGTTCTCAGAAGCAAAATCTGAACTTCCAGATATTGTCAAAGGTGAATTATTTAACGTTGATGACTTTATTATTATCTCCGATGGTCAATGGAACAGCAGTGCCGAACGAATCAATAAACTTTCGGAACGTCAGGTGTATTATCTCCCTTTGAATTCCATTTCGGGAAAACCATACGCTGATATCGCCAGTTTATATAGTGACACAGGTACCGCTGTCTTTAAAACAAGAATTACCGGATACGTATCAAAACGAACATTATGCACACTTACGGTTTCTGATAATAACCGACCTTTCAAATTGATGGCAATTTCCTTCGATAGCGGATCAATTGATTCAACAATCATCTTTCCAGTTACAGCCGTACTTACTGGCAAACATCTTTTCAAAACAACGTTTTTCAACAGTGACTCATCATTACTTGCCCAGAACTTTACTGTCGTTACCATTCATCCGAAACAGTTTACATATGTAATTCATTCACCGGCACCATCACTTGATTTGCGTTTTTTTACCCAAGCGCTTATGAAACATCCGGAATTCAAAAAGACATCACCTGGGCTTGCCGACTTGTCAATTTTTACCGGTTCGCAAAATAATCTGAGGGCGATAATTGGCAAGATACAACCAAATGCGGTATGCGCATTTCTTGGCGTATCACAATGTGGTGATTCCAGTACAGTTGTGCGTGATCATTTTAAAATTACTAAAGATCAATCGTATATACCACAGGTACCATTCACAATTCCACTTGCTGATCTCCCCCCGCCGTCAGCACTGCCAATCTGCCGGCCGGAACTTGAAAATGTATCAACGATTCTGTCTGTATCAAGCATTCGAACGACTGCTCCCTATCCCCTTCTTTCAACAGGAATGTTCATGTCCCGTCCCGCTTTGCAGGTCAGTTTCCAGGGATTATGGCGATGGGACTTCTGGCCAATGTCCAGCTCACGCGGTGAGGAAGAACCTTTTTTATTTTCAGAATATCTTATTGCGCTATGTAAAGAAATGATTATTGCAAATAAAGGATCAGACCTTTTTACCTATCCCGACTTCGACCGTTCAGAAAGCGATTCACTTGTTTTTGCGGTATCACTCCCGTCTGAACTGAAGTTATCACAACTTGTATCTTTAGACCTCAGGTTATTGTCGTCCTCCGGGGAACCGGTTCAGATGTCACAATCACAGCTCACGACTACCGGTTCTTTACATTACATAAAAATACCGTTTCCACGTGACAGTATCATCTGTTATGAAGCCTCACTGAAACACGGGAATAAACAATTCAAATATCAGGACTGTTTTTTTAATCAGTATATGAACAGGGAACGGAGCGTTGGTACTCAGAATACATCACTGCTGAATCAGTATGCACTTCCTGTGCAATTAAATTCCGATTCTGCGATTGCGACGTTTTTCGCCGCACACTCAGACACACCAAAACCGCCAATTAAACAGATAATCCCCCTTAGGCGTTCCTGGTGGCTCATTACGCTAATACTGGTGCTATTTTCAGTTGAATGGTATTTCCGAAGAAGAATTGAATAGTTCAGAATATTGACCAATCACCCGCGTACTCCATCAGGCAATTGTTTTCATAAAAAGCTGTAGTTCTTTTCAATCTCCCATGGATATAATTAACTGAACACTGTTAGATTTAGCTGATAATCAAGTCAGGCAGGCAGCATATGAGAGTAATGCATTACGGGAAACCGGATTTTCACACTATACCCTGTTTAATAATAATAGTAACCATCCTACTATCCACATTAGTAATTTCATGTTCATTAGGGAAATTGTCATCCAAAGATACACCCGGTGAACATCCGGACTCGACTGTTTCTGTAAAGCTTCTTGCAATCAACGATTTTCATGGTCAGATTAATTTCAGTATCGAAACACCACTTGGGAGAGCTGGTGGTGCAGCTGTTCTTGATGCATATCTTCGGAATGCAGCATCAAAGAATAGCAATACTTTTTTTATAAGTGCCGGAGATCTGACTGGTGCATCGGCGCTTACATCCGCAATTCTCAAGGATGAACCCGCAGTGCAGTTTTTTAGCAGATTTGGTAATAACAGTTGCGGATGCACACCAAATGCCCGGTTTTCGAATTCCTGCAATCTGATTGCCATTCCCGGTAACCATGAATTTGATGCCGGTCTTGAGGAATATCTACGACTGATCAATGGTGGTAATCACGAAGAGGGTCCTTTTCTTGAAAAGGAATGGACCGGCTCAAGATTCCCTGTAATTGCCTGTAATGTGAGAAGAAAATCTGATAACGAACTTGTCTTCCCTCCCTATATCATCAAGAGTGTTAACGGAGCAAAAATCGCATTTATTGGTGCGACGCTGGTATCAACACCACATATTGTAAAGAACCCGACCATGTTGCGGTTGCAGTTTACCAATGAAGCAGATGCGATCAACAGTTTTATTCCGGAGATTAAAAGTAAAGGAATACACGCCATCGTTGCAATTATTCATAATGGCGGTTTACAGAATACATATGAAGGCCAGACAGATTCTACCAGAAGTACACTTTCTGGTCCGATTTTGTCAATTCTTGACAAATTAAATGACGATATCGATATTGCAATCACATCACATTCACATTCATTCACCAACACATACTACCATAAAGGCAATTCGAAAACAATTCTTGTAACACAAGGGGGCAGGGCAGGGACAGCATTCGCCGATATCGATATTGTTATTCAGAAATCAACAGGAGAGATCACTAAAAAAACGGCTGCAATACTACCGGCACTTGAAAACAAGGGCCCTGCTGTTGTACTCA
Source organism: Fibrobacter sp. (assembly GCA_012513915.1). Lineage (GTDB taxonomy): Bacteria > Fibrobacterota > Chitinivibrionia > Chitinivibrionales > Chitinispirillaceae > JAAZBG01. The sequence goes on along the minus strand of JAAZBG010000064.1, from coordinate 5,660 downwards.
ATAAGCAAACCGTTGAATTTACAAAGTATGTTTCCGCGAGAGCATCATTAAAAAGCAACAAAAAAATCGGTGATGCAGAACATGCCATTATTAAATCAACTAACGAGGCTGGTGAATCTGCACTGGGAAATCTATTCGCAGACGCTCAAAGAACAATGATGGGAAGTGATTTTTCTTTTGTTAACACTAACATGTTACGCGGCAATCTGAGTGCCGGCCCAATAACGTGGAGCAAGCTGTATTATATTCAGCCAAACAACAACAAGCTTGTCAAAATAACATTAAGTGGTCAGCAGATTGTCGACCTGTTAAATCAGCAGTGGCAGAACCGGACCAGACCGTGTTTTCTTCAGGTAAGCGGACTAACATACTCCTGGAATGAATCATCTGATAGTTACAGTCACGTTATTGATGTTTTTAAAGATGGTGTATCAATTGACAGGAATGCGGATTACACGGTTACCGTACCATCATTTCTTGCTGATGGCGGAGAAAACTTCACGGTGTTTCTTAATGGCAAAAAAAGGATTGAAGGACCAATGGATCTTGATGTACTTGAAGCATACCTTCTTGGATATTCAAAACCGTTAATCAATCATTTACAAAATCGTATTACAAAATTCTCCATACCACAACTGTCGTAGAGTACTATCATTCTATACAAAACATCATTATTGCTGTTGTTTTTATCTTTTCTTGTTTGCCACATCATTGTACAATAAGAAATATTGGTTTACTTAGCAGATTAAAGGAGATTGATATAATGATTCTGAAGATTGAAAAACTTACAATTTATGTTGATTCGCAGGATGATGCACTAAAATTCTGGACTGAGAAAATGGGATTTAATTGTTTAATTGATCAACCGATGGGACCGGATGCCCGATGGATTGAGGTTTCACCAAATGATGATCCTGAGCTTACAACGCTTGTTTTATTCTCAAAAGCTTTAATGACGGAACAGAGTCCCCAAAGTATTGCTCATCCATCAATAATGTTTTCATCACTTGAAATTGATACACTGTGGGAACAACTTAAAAATAATGGCGTTGAGCTCAATGAGATCAAGGAATACGCTCATGGGAAAATGTTTGATTTCCGTGACAACGAGGGTAATCCGTATATGGTGCATGGATAGAGATTGCCCCTCCATTACAGTCTTTTGGTGTTGTTGTTGCCTGTTTCATAATTAAAACCGCAATAACAACACACATCTGTTTTCCAACGCATCCATTACCGCCGGATTTATTTTACTATCAAATCTTTCGTTCGTTGAAAACCGTAACAATCCCGCTAATTCGGGGATACAGAGTAAAAAAATACATGAGAATTCTTCATACATCCGACTGGCATCTTGGACGAATCTTTAATAATATTCATTTAACTGATGATCAATCGTATGTTCTGGATCAGATCAAACAAATAATCAGGGAATACAACGTCGATCTCGTCGTTGTTGCCGGTGATATCTATGACCGGGCAGTGCCACCACCTGAAGCCGTAACGCTACTTGACAATACACTAAACGATTTTCTCATTGATTGCCAAAAAAACGTGATTATCATAAGTGGTAATCATGACAGTCCTGACCGGCTCAGTTTTGGCTCCCGTCTTTTTGCGCATCACGGGCTGCACCTATTCGGCAACTTTCAATATCCAGTTCCCCGTATCACATTATCCGACACTTATGGTAATGTACATTTTTATGCAGTACCATTTTCGGAACCATCAATAGTACGTGAACGAAGCGGCAAAGAAGTTATTCGTGAACACAATGATGCGATGATAACAATTGCGGAATCCATTACAGAAACAATAATTGATAATGAGAGAAATGTTTTCTGCGGACATGCGTTTGTCCAGGGTGGCATTATTCAGGAATCAGAACGGCCGATCTCCGTTGGCGGATCCGGATCGGTCGATATCAATAACTTCAGCAGATTTAATTGTACACTGCTTGGACATTTACACAAAGCGCAATGGTTCAGCGCATTTCCGGTGCATTATAGCGGTTCAATTCTCCCCTACTCATTTTCCGAAATTGATCATCAGAAATCAGTTACCATTATTGATCTTGATGCATCAGGGAACTACTCATACGAATATGTACCACTTACACCACGATTCGCATTCAGATCGATCACCGGATTGATGGACACTATACTTCGTGATTCTGCCAGGGATACATCACCCGATGACTATATACTTGTACGCCTTGAGGACACAGTACCTATTCTTGACGCTATTGGAAAGCTCAGGGCGGTATATCCGAATATTATGGCAATAGAACGTCCCGGTCTTGAAGCAATAATAACCGCATCCCGAAAATCCGGTATTGATCACCGGACAATGACTGATGATGATCTGTTCAAGGCTTTTTATCAGGAAGTCAGGGGTGAGGCTATGAATGATGCGCAAATTGAATTTCTTCATTCGGTATTCGAATCGATGCAAAACAGGGAGCGGGAGGTGGGTTCATGAGACCACTATCGTTGAGCATGCAGGCATTTGGTCCATTTGCCAATAAAGAATGTATTGATTTTTCAGTTATTGATGGACGATCGCTTTTCCTTATTCACGGAAATACCGGTTCCGGTAAAACAACGATACTTGATGCAATTACATTTGCATTGTATGGTGTTGTGAGCGGCAATAACCGTCAGGCAATCAATATGCGCAGTGACTTTGCAGATAACACTGTTCCCACAGAGGTCACCTTTACCTTTTCGCTTGGAACATCGATATATAAAGTTTACCGGTTCCCCACACAGGAACTGGGAAAATTGCGTGGTGAAGGGACTACAAAAAAGAATGGAAATGCCACATTATGGGAAATCACGGATACACAACAGGAAATCGTACTGGAAAACGGAAGCAGTGATGTAACCCGGAAAATTGAAACGCTGCTCGGGTTCAAATCAAATCAGTTCTGTCAGGTGGTGATCCTGCCACAAGGGGAATTCCTGCGTTTACTTACAGCGAAATCAGAGGAACGGCAGTCCATACTCGCATGCCTGTTTAAAACAGACCGTTACAAACTTTTTGAACTGGCCCTGCAGGAAGCATCAAAGAAAATTGAGCAGGAATACAATCAGATTGTCTCCGAAAAGTCCTTGCACCTGCGTGATTGCGATGTTGGATCAATAGAAGAACTTGATATAATGGTACAGTCAATGACTGTAGAACTTGATCAGTGCAGAGCTCACTATGCACTTCTGCGAAAAGAGGAGGATTCTTTATTATCAACTATAGCAAGAGTCACCTCAGATAATGAAAAATTTGCAGAGTTAAGGGACGCTCAGACAACGCTTGAAAAATTACAGAATGAAAAGAACTCTATTAATGAGCTCGAACAACGCATCGTAAAAATTCAAAAAGCACTTCAATTCAAACCAGCATTTGAACGGTGTGAACATAGTACCAATGAAATTACCAAACTGACACAGCTGATTGATTCCCGAAAAAAAAACCGTGACATCATTGCGTTAAAGAAAAATGAAACTGCGAATGCATTACATACCTGTGAACAATCGTTACAGACACGGGGTGCCCTGAATCTTGAGATATCACTACTAAAGCAAATTGCTCCCGGAATTGCCAGCCTTGATACAACCATACAACAGCTCTCGGACGTTACGCAACAAAAGCAAACCTGTGCAAACCTGTTGACAGAAAAAACAAAACATTTTGAAGTCATCAAAACATCCCTTGAAAAGGTAAATAGTGAAATTCTGTCACTAAAGGAACAGATTATTCAAAAGGAAGTATTTGAAAAACGGGTAGAGGATCTTGGCCGTTTCGTAAAAGAATCCGATAATCTTATTTTGTTAAAAGCAACACGTTTGACAATTAACCAAAATTTTAACATTGTAGAAAAAAACATCCGGGAACTAACAATACATCGGGATGAAACAATTCAGGCAATTGATTCGCTCATTGCATTGAAAGAGCACTATCAGATTGCATCAATAGCCCGATCACTTGTCAATGGAAAACCCTGCCCCGTATGCGGCTCTCCCGAGCATCCATCACCGGCAGCAACCGATAGTGAATCCCCTGATGAATCAAAACTTGCTTCGTTAAAGAACAACCTGAAAAAAATTGATGAACAACTGGAAAAATCACGCAGTGAGCACACCGGTATTTCGGTTCAATTGGCAAAATGCGATCAATCAATTGTCAACGGTGAAGCAACACTGCTCCAGGCGTCATCATCTGATGGTACTAGATTAAAATCACTTCTGAAACAAAGTATTGAGAAGCTTTCTGAAATAACGGAACTTGAGAACAGGTACCAGAAACGGTTGAATGATAAAACACGGGGTGACAAGGCAATTGAGAATGCAGCTTCTGAACTGGAGGCAACGCGATCAAATTTTGACAAATTAAATATTGAACAGGTTCAGCTTCAGACAATGATCAAAAGTATTGAGGACACAATACCGGTTGAATACAGGACTGTCCGTAATATTGACACATTAAGAAAAGAAAAAGAGTTACAACTGGTAAACATTGAACAGGCCTACCAGGAAGCCCTGAAGAATAATCAGGAGGTTCATGAACAGCAACTACGAATAAACGCAGAACTTGACCAGCATCAGAAATTGTACAGTGAACTGAACACCACACTACAGTTACATGAAGAGGAATTCAATACCATACTTTTGCAAAACGGTTTCAGGGACAGAGACGATTTTGTCGCATGTGTGAAACAAAGTGATATACTTGACAATGTAAAACAGCAGATTACCGATTTCAAAATACAGTTTGCATCTGCAGAACAACGAGTTATATCGGCAATCAAAGCATGTTCAAACCTTACACCATCGGATCTGAAGGATCTGGAACAGCAAAGGAAATCACTGTCAGACAGGATCGAATCAATTGCACAGCAAACGGCATCGCTTGAACAGCGCATTAAAACATTGGCAAAAAAACGTAGTGAAATTGCCAAACTTGACATGTTGATTGCAGCAAAGAGCAATGCATGGACAACATCATCTTCATTATCATCGATAGCATCTGGATCCAATCCGTTGCGAATAACATTCGAACGTTACATTCTTTCATCACTGCTGGATGAAGTGCTCTATGCAGGTACCCTTCGGCTCAAGATCATGAGTCATGGACGATTTGAATTATTTCGATCAACCGTCATTGAGGACAAGCGTTCACATGGTGGATTAAATCTTGAGGTTTTTGATTCCTACACAGGAACCAAACGTCCTGTCACAACGTTATCAGGTGGTGAAAGTTTTCTTGCAGCACTTTCCCTGGCGCTTGGACTTGCTGATATTGTACAATCCTATGCAGGTGGAATAAGGCTTGAAACGATTTTTATTGATGAAGGTTTCGGGAGTCTGGATTCGGAAGCTCTTGATCTTGCTTTGAAAACGCTATCCGATCTTGGGCAGGGAGGACGTCTGGTGGGTATTATTTCACATGTAACCGAGCTTAGAGAGCGTATCGAAACACGTCTGGAAGTCATTACAGGAAAGTCGGGAAGTTCTACACAATTCATTATCTAATGATAGTGGAAACAATTGCGGAAATTATTTTGCATATAACTTGTAGTTATCGATCAATTGTTAGTAAGGAGTTGTAATGCGGCTGATTTTGATACTATTTATGCTTTCAGTATGTGCCTGGTCAGAACCTGC